>DATFMH010000095.1:0-32554 GCA_035267045.1 Balneolales bacterium | reverse complement strand
GCTTATTATGAGGGACACTTGAGTCTTGATATAATGAAATCATATCATGGATGATTGAGAGCTATCAGCTTTCAGCGACCAGCACTCAGCTTATAATTACCCCCATTTTGTCATTCCAAAGCTTGCTGATAACTCTATCAGGGGATGGATACCTTATGACATTTTTAAACAATTGAATGCTAAACGCTATGATAGATTCCTCCGGTTCGTCGGAATAACAATGCTTGGAAGAGAAATTACAGAGTTGTGGTCAGGTATGGTTTCAAAACCAATTAATAGGTATTCCGAACGGTAAACGTCAGTTTGGTCGAACCCTTCTGAGGTACAGATACATTAACACGAACGGTTGATGCATCCACCTTTTCATATTTCTGAGAAGCGTGGCGTATTTCTCCGTTTGTGCCGATATTCCTGTTCACTTCTATGTTAACCGCATCTTTTTTTTGATTACGGAACGTTATCTCATACGTACGATCGGAAACACGATTCGAAATCCGATTCATTTCTTTTAATAACTCTTGAACTTCAAGATCAAATGCTTTACCGATATCCCACGTTACCTCATTTTCGACCGGTGTATGATTAATGTGATCCCGGCCTATTAAAACGAGACTATTACCATCTTTTTTATAAATATTGACGGTACCCGACGGCATTGGTTTACCAAGTTCGTTATTACCGGTATTTTTAAAACTGATCTGCACACTAACTTTTCCTGTTACTTCATGTCCGACACTATAATGTCCGCCATCACTATACATATATTTTTTATTGATACCGACACCATTTGCCCTGAATAGTTCTATTTGTTTCGACTCATTTTGATCCAGATTTATATTGCCCGGTATATCATATACATGGTAATCAGCAAATGGTTTTTGAGTTACCGTTTGCGCCGATTTCATTTCCTGGCCCATGGCTTCATAACGTGGCTGCGGTTGTATTCCGGATAAATGCACATCACCCGCCACAAGTTTGACCTGTGCATTACGGAAATCAGCACCGGAGTTATTCTCCAAATCAGCATTTGCAGTAAGATTCATGTGATCATAACCAGTGTCCACGATAGCTGAATAGACAGCATGCCAACGAATCCCCCTCGTCTGGTATAACAAATCTATATCTTCATGCTGACTTTTTGAACTATTTACGACACAATCCAGGTAAGGTCTCAGTGATAGCCCATCCGGCAATTTATCGAGATTCAGCTTGTAATCACGAATGTTGGGAATCATCAGGTATGATCCATCCGAACGCTGTATTATAGCCTCACCGCCATTGATATCTTTTAATATCCCACTTATCATCTCACCGGAATCACCGATCAATTGTACGGATTTATTCATGTAGTATTCTTTGAGCAGCTCATGGGTATTCATATTCATTCTATGATAGGATTGCTCTTTTACTTCCACTTTCGTTTGAAGCATTATAGATCCCGGAACAATTTCTCGCGGGATATTACCAAATTTTATATGGGATACACCTTTAGGTAACGTAAAAAGCCTTGTTTCCCGTACTAATCCGAAATTTTGATTGTAAACAGTTAAATTAATGTCTTGTGAAGCGTTATTTTGAGCAGCTGCAAATGATGAACATTCCAAAATAATCAAGGCAGCAAAAAACAGGTTCGGCATTTTTTTCATAGTGGCGTCTCATCATTATAAATTGTCTTTATAAATTAATTAAGTTAAACGGCAACATTCAATTATGAATATTATTCCCAAGTAATCGTCGATCTAATTTATTATAAGAATCAAATGGTCAAAATAGTAATTATAAAAATTGAGTTATATGATTTACGAATCACTTCCTTAAATTACTATAGAACAATATTATAATGTTACACGATTGTAAATGAATAACTTCCCTGCCCATGCCTGAAGATACATTTAGAAATACGTCCATATCCGACAAGCAGATAATTTCTGAGGAAATTTCAAGAGTGTTTGACTTGCAACGAGTAAACAGTTTTAAAGTCAATCAAACAAAAGCTAAAGAACGCATTGCCAAACTTCGGAAGCTTCAGAAATATATCATAAGTCACAAAAAAGACATTCGAAAAGCTGTATACGACGATTTCAGGAAACCTGCTGAGGAAGTAGATTTATCCGAAATTTTCGTTGTAACCGCCGAAATAAAGCATGCCATTCGCCATCTTAAAAGTTGGATGAAACCACAAAAGGTTGAGCCAACTATGCCGATGCTGACCACCAAATCATATATTATATATGAACCCAAAGGGATAAGTTTGATCATTTCACCATGGAACTTCCCTTTTAACCTGTCAGTTGGACCACTCGTGTCTGCCATTGCAGCTGGTAATTGCGTCATCCTGAAACCGTCCGAAATATCACCGAACACATCACGGTTTATAGCCAAAATGATTGATGAACTATTTCATGAGGATGAGATCACTGTTTTTGAAGGGGGAAAGGGCGTAGCTCATCAGTTATTAAAGAAACCATTTGATCATATATTTTTTACCGGAAGTTCGGCTATCGGTAAAATTATCATGCAGGAGGCCTCAAATAATTTATCCACTATAACACTTGAGCTCGGAGGAAAATCACCCGTTATAATCGATGAAACGGCTAATCTCAAAGATGCTGTTGAAAAAATAACGTGGGGTAAATTTATTAATGCCGGTCAGACATGTATCGCCCCCGATTACCTGTTTATTCATCATAGCAGATATGATAAATTCACACGGCTCATCAATAAAAAGCTTAACAACTATTATGGGGAAACAGCCGAAAGTAAAAGAGAAAACAAAGATTTTGCCAGGGTTATCAATGAACGTCATTTCGACCGTTTGACAGACATTCTGGAACAGTCTCTAAAGGAAGGAGCCAGGATAATTGCCGGTGGTGAATTTGATAAAGCTGAACATTACATAGCACCAACAGTGATATCGAATGTCTCTCTTAATACTCCTCTGATGAAGGAAGAAATATTTGGTCCGATTTTACCGGTTTTACCATACCGTACGCTTGATGATGTTATATCGATTATAAACAGCCGGCCGAAACCGCTGGCTTTATATATCTTCAGTAAAAATAAAAAGCATATCAGGAAAATAATATCTCAAACCTCGGCCGGCGGTTCATGTATTAATGATGTACTCGTACAATTCATGCATCAAAACCTGCCTTTTGGCGGATCCAATTACAGCGGCTTCGGTAAATCTCACGGTTTTTTTGGGTTTAAGGAATTTTCCCATCAGAGGGCTATATTACGTCAGTCCCGTTTTAGTCCTTTTAAACTCCTATATCCCCCTTATACAAAGAGAGTCAGAACTCTTATCAACCTGGTCATGAAATATTTTTAGAGATGTCTAACGACTGATCAAAAACATCAACAATCAGCCCGTGCCTATTAATAAATCCTGAATCTGACAATATTTAACAGGGTTATAGCATAAAAACACCATGCGCTTTGCTCTCACGCATTTGTATCCATTTTAACTTCCTTTTATAGGGTAGAAGGCTATGCAAAACCCGGAATTTTTGTTCAATATCAAAGCTTGAGCGACTTTGAAACCCCAGTATATTACTGCCATATGTGAAGATTTTGAAATCATGATAATGCAGATATTGGGAAAAAGAACAGTTTTGCAAAGCCTTATGGTAATGTGTAAAATATCAGACAAACCCCTATTTTGATTTGCTGTTTGTACATATATAATATTTAGCTATAGAATTTATGGAATGATTACCAAAAAACTGGACATATCAGAATTTCTAAAGGCAAGCCAGGATCTGCCTGTCATTGATGTTCGTACTCCCTCTGAGTTTGAACAGGGACACATCCCGGGTGCTTTTAATATCCCACTCTTTACGGATGAGGAACGAGCTGAAATAGGTACGATTTACAAACAGGATAGTCGTGACGCATCTATCAGACGCGGACTTGATATCGTAGGACCCAAAATGCGGTCATTTGTTGATGAGGCTGATAAAATCATACCAGACGGCGAAGTTCTTGTGCATTGCTGGCGGGGCGGCATGCGAAGTGAAAGCATGGCATGGTTGCTCAATTTTTCCGGTATTAAAGCACAAACATTGTCGGGTGGTTATAAGGTTTTCCGTAATTATGTACTCGATACATTTAATGAATTTCGGCCAATAATCATATTAGGTGGCATGACCGGAAGCGGAAAAACGGAAGTGCTTCATCATCTCAGGGAGATGGGCGAGCAAGTCATCGATCTCGAAGGATTGGCTAATCATAAAGGATCAGCATTTGGAGCTATTGGGGAAGATCCCCAGCCCACCAATGAACATTTTGAGAATGAATTAGCTGTCAGGTTGATACAAATGGATAAAAACCGCCCAATATGGCTGGAAGATGAAAGCCATCATATCGGCAGGAACCTGATACCCAATGCATTATTTGAACAAATGCGTTATGCACCTGTAATTAAAATGGAGGTTCCCACCCCGGAACGTATTAAACATCTCATAAATGTTTATAGCGATTATCCGAATGATCAGCTGAGGGAGTCCATACAAAAAATTGAAAGAAGACTGGGTGGATTGCGAACGAAACAAGCCATGGATGCATTAGATGATGATGATTATGGCTTTGTAGCAAAATCCGCTCTTGATTACTATGACAAGACGTATACATATGGACTGAATAAGAGAGATGAATCGACGATTTGTCCGGTACATCTGGAATCGATTGATCATAAAGCAAATGCAAAAAAAATTCTGACTTTTTATAAAAAAGAAGTGGCCCAGAAGGTTTTAAAGATATATGGAAATTAAAGATATTAAACTCACACAGTACAGCCACGGCGCAGGTTGCGGTTGTAAAATATCCCCCAAAGTATTAGACAATATACTCTACACTGAAATGATGATCCCCGAAGACCAGAAACTACTCGTGGGAAACAACAGCCGGGATGACGCGGCAGTGTATGATATAGGGGACGGTAAAGCAATCATAAGTACAACGGACTTTTTCATGCCCATAGTTGACGATCCTTTCGATTTCGGACGAATTGCCGCTGCTAATGCTATCAGCGATATTTTTGCTATGGGTGGAAAGCCTTTAATGGCCATAGCCATACTCGGTTGGCCGATAAGTAAACTTCCTGCGGAAACAGCACGCCGCGTACTCGAAGGCGGCCGGTCTATTTGTTCCGAAGCAGGCATATCTCTCGGGGGCGGACACAGCATCGACAGCCCGGAACCAATCTTTGGATTGGCTGTGACCGGTATTGTTACTCATGAACAGCTCAAACGTAACGATAATGCCACCCCGGGATGTCAGTTATTTCTGACAAAACCACTCGGTGTAGGTATCCTTAGTACAGCTCAGAAAAAAAATAAATTAAAAAATGAGCATAAAAATATCGCTCGTGATACGATGGTTACTCTTAACAGTATTGGCAAGGAACTTTCGCAACTTCCGGGTGTCAAAGCGATTACCGATGTTACAGGTTTCGGTTTGTTAGGCCATCTCAGTGAAATGTGCGACGGCAGCGGTTTAAAGGCCGAAATTAATTTCAATAATATCCCTTTACTACCTCATATAGATTATTATATTAAGCATGATTGTATACCAGGTGGAACCAATAGAAACTGGGAAAGCTATGGACATAAAATCGGTGGAATAAGTGATTATCAAAGAAAAATATTGTGTGACCCTCAAACCAGCGGCGGTTTACTGATTGCCGTGGAAGATGATAGTACCGATCAGGTAATTGAGATCATGCAAAATCATCATTTGGCCGGTAATCTGATCAATCCCATTGGTACCTTATACAATAAAAACGGCAATAATACACCAGTAGTGTCGGTTTCGTGATTATACTACAAACGGTTATTTGCAATCACTACAACCGTTAATTTACTTATATATAATAAATTATCGCTATCCGGCTATATAACTTATTGTTTATTTGTATAAATTAAAATATAGGGCTTAATAACAGCGTTATATTGCTACATGGTGATACGGTGTATTATTGATATCACAAATCACATGTTAATATTATTCTGGTTATGGCAAATAAACGAAAGCATAAAATTGGTCTGGCGTGTGCAGGTGGTGCTATTGAAGGGGCAGCATATGAGATAGGTGCACTTAGGGCATTGGATGAGGCATTGGAAGGTATATCATTCGATGACCTGGATGTTTATGTAGGTGTAAGTTCAGGTGCCTTTATAACGTCCTGTCTGGCTAATAAAATATCTACAAAAACCCTGGCAAAAGCATTTATTTCCAAAGTTGAAAATGTCCTTCCCATTACTCCCACCACATTTTTTACACCTGCATTCGATGAATACCAAAAACGCCTTTTCAAAATACCGGGTCTCATTACGGAATCATTCATGGAATATCTGTTACATCCTTTTGATATCAGTTTGGGTGGAGCCTTTTTTAAACTGACTTCAGCAATCCCGGTTGGTTTATTTAATAATGAGAAACTTCGGGAGTTTTTGGAAAAGAATTTTGCCATAGAGGGAAGAACTGATGATTTTAAGAAATTAGAACCAACACTCAGAGTCATCGCTACCAATGTTGAGAATAGTAAGATTGTTCGTTTCGGTGAGCCGCCAAATGATAAAATCCCCATATCAAAAGCAGTACAGGCAAGTACGGCATTACCTGTTCTTTACATGCCGGTAAAGATTAACGGGGATTATTATATCGACGGAGTGGCCCGGAAGACAGTTCATGCCAGTGTAGCACTCGAAGAAGGGGCGGATCTGGTGTTCTGCATTAATCCTATTGTTCCCATCGACGCCAAACAACTCGATAAAGTGGAACATCAAATCAAGGACGGATTGATCGAACAAGGACTTCCTTCCGTATTGTCTCAGACATTTCGAATGATGATACATTCGAGAATGAAGGCGGGATTCAAAAATTATGAATACGCTTATCCCGACTCTGATTTTATTGTCATTGAGCCCAAGCCCAGTGATTACGAAATGTTCTATACGAATATTTTTAGTTTCACCAACCGTAGAAAAGTCTGTGAATACGCCTATCAAACCACACGGAAGAACCTGCTTGAACGAGCCAATGAAATCCAGCTAAAATTGAAAAAATACGGTATTAAACTACGGATTGATATCCTGGAAGATAAAACACGTACACTCTATCAGGCTGAAGATGAAAAAGACATACCAACATCCGGAAGTGATGCCATTAATAAAGTGGATAATGTCCTGGAAAAACTGGATAGGATATTGGAGAAAATTGAAACGGCTGCCTGATAATATAAAATCTATTATTAATCAGTCGTCACGTGTCAGGGTTGAGAATTAAATTCTGAAAATCAATTGACTCTTTTACACTCTAATACTAATACCTAATGTTTGGTCGGGAGAGGACGTTTATCGAGGAGCCATAGGTAACGTCCTTCACGTTCTCTTCGCTCTTTTTTGCTCAGCCCCCGGTATCCGTAAGGTGGTTTTCTGACCTTTCTGAATAAAGCTAACAGAAACCAGCCGAATGGGATATAATACGACAGTATATCGGCATCCCTCAACCATTTAATAAATCGGTTACGGGCAGGTTTCCGATTTAAATTCCTGTAATGTCTGATAAAGGTATAAGGCCATCCGGTCGGTAGATATTTAAAAGCCTTCCATCCCAGGCTCTTCATCTGTCGATACCAGTTTTTGATATCATAGGGCACCTGGCCATACTCTTCAACCGCTTTGTTCAACCCTTCCTGCATGATATCATGAATACGGGTCGCCGTATCCTGAAGTTGTTCTTTGGTTGGATTCTGATGATCAATGCCCATTTCTTTCATTATGCCTCTCACATCAATAGGATTACCGATCACGAATTTCATATTGGCTGGGAATGCCAGATAAAACATAAACGGGAATAGCAGAGCCAGGAAAACAATGGGAACAGGGAAAAAGGGGATCCTTAATAACCTATTAGAAAATCGATCCAGCCATTTAAATGTAATGCTAACCGGGTTTACCCATTCCGCATTGACTGTAAACACCGGATAAATGGGAACATTATAACGGGATGCCAACACGACAAAACTTGAATAGAAATGCTGTAACTGATACCTGCGCGTAAAACCTTTCCCAATACCGGGTATACCCTCCGGGTAATAAATGACCTTGTAGTTTTTTCTGAGCAGATAATCAAAATTACTGAAAGTCATATCCACACCGCCACAATGCCGCCACCAGTCATCCAGTCCATAAGGTCTCATCCACCAAACAGCCGTAAGCGACGGAGAAAAAACGGATCTGAATTTGGCTTTTTTATCCATGCCGTGTTCCCGCCACAGTAATCCATCCAAAACAATGGCATCATGAGGGAAGGCGTTTCCACTGTGGTTGGAGGCCATTATCAGCGGACCTTTATCAGGCACTTTATCAGCGCCAATCAATTCGGCCCTGAAGTAGTTCTCAAGGATAGGAACAACAATTTCATCTTTAAAACTGAACAGGTAATCAAAATCTAACGGATCAAAAGGTTCATCAATAGCTTCCAGTTCAGGAAAATTGAATTTTTCATATTTCCTCAGGGGATCAAATGGCTCAAATAGTTCCTCCAGATCCTTTTCATTGAGATCCAATGTGATATCGAATGGATTTTTCTTTTTTTTAGTCATTTGACCTGCCTGATACTATTCCCCTTTTATTTGCCGAACAAGGCCAGAATAAAGCCTGTCGCTAACAATACAACCCATAATAATGGAGGAGCATGCTGTATATAAGCCAAAACACCACCCACAATACAAGCACCGGCAATCAAGCCGCTTCTCAATCCCGCCATCGGATTTTGTGGAGCTTTCTCATTCAACGACTCTTCCAGATAACGCGCAACATCTGATACCAACTGTGGAAAATGAATAAGCACATCAACTATCTCAGGTGTTCCTCGCAAGAATTCTTTTCCAAGTTTTTGCGGGTTGTATTGTCTGTAATAAATTCTGGTAATGTGTTTACGTGAAACGGCGGGGACATCCAATTTTGGATCGAACATAAGCCCCACCCCTTCGAAGGTAACCAGCGCCTTTACCATCAGGGTCATTTCAACAGGGAAAAATACTTTGAACTCCCCGCCAATTCGTAATGATTCAAGAATCAATTGACCAAGGCTGAATTCGCCCATCGCTGCATATATTGTATATCGCCGGAATAAATCGTTTACCGCACGTCTAAATCCCTTTGGATCTCCACCTTCACCTATCCGGGCTATATTTAATAAATATTTTGTAGAACCTTCAACATCATTATTAACCAACGCATGAAAATAATAAAGCAGGTGGCGGCGTGTTTTATCATCGAAGCGACCTACCATTCCAAGATCAATAAAACCGACTTTTGGGCCTGAAAGGATGATCAGATTGCCTGGATGTAAATCCGCATGAAAAAAGCCATCCTCGTATAACATTTTAATAATGGCTCCGGCTCCATAATCAATCAGTTTCTGACGATCATCAGCACTTAAATCCGAAGTACCTATTTCCTTAGGCTTATATCCCTCGAAATATTCCATGCACAGAACATCGCGCGTACTTAGTTCACGATATATTTTAGGAAATGCGACATAAGGATTATCCCGGAAATTAGCGGCAAACAGTTCTGAGTGATCCGCTTCATAAGTCAAGTCAACTTCTTTTGCAGTATAATTACAAAATTCATTAATAATCATCTTCGGCTGATAGCGGGGAATCACCCATTCAAGAAAATGACTGAGAGCTTTAAGCAGTTTAATATCCGTCAAAACAGACGATCGTATTCCCGGTTTAATAACTTTTAAAACAACCCGGTCCCCTTCATATGTTTCAGCAAAATGAACCTGAGCAATAGATGCTGAGGCCAGCGGTTTTTCATCAATAATTTTGAAAAATTTATCGATGGATCCCCCTAACTCGTCTTCTATAATATCCTTTATAGCACTAAAAGGGACGTCAGGTAACCGGTCGAGGAGGTTTTTCAATTCATCAGTAATAAGCTTGGGAAGAATATCTTCCCTAATGGACATAATTTGTCCCAACTTAACATATGTGGAACCCAATAATTCCAGCCGTTTCCTGAGTTGTACCTCAAATGGTAAATTTCTGAGCTCTTTTTTAACAAATGGTTTGATTATAAAAGCTAATAACCGTTTACCCGGTGTACGTATACCTTTTTTCTTTTCGGGAGGCAACTCCTTTATGTGAGCTATCAAACCACCGGCAAGCAACCCGGCAACATGCTTATAAACAGACAACAGGCGCCGAAGCACTCCTTTATACGGAGCAAATGGATGAAACTCTATATGAGCCTGTGTTTTTTTTGATCGGGTAATCTCACCGGCCGAATCACGTTGCTCAGTGTTATTTTCCTGCTCATCAATCGACTTCGGCTCATACTCAATATGGGCTGCCTTTTCCTGCATTTAAATCACACCCCGTATTCTCTCTCTTGATAATACGTCAATTATATCTCCGGGATGGTTTTCCCTCAAAGAAGACGTTTTAGTTTATGATTCGAACATCTATAGTTATCAAATAATAACTATAATTGCCTACAACTTCATATTACATAAGTATTTAAAATATGCCAAAAAAATATAAAAAAGGAGAACTGTTTGATTAACAGCTCTCCTTATTCTTTCACTCCATTCCTTTATACTACAATTATTTGGTTGATTTTGATGTAGATTTAGAGGTCGTCTCCTTATCCATTTTTTTAGATAGCCTTTCGACTCTGTCGGATAATTTATCTACTTTGTCCATAAGTCCTTTGACTTCCTTACGTGTAGGAACTCCCATACGATCCAATACACTTTCAAACTTTTTCTCAATCATGTCCATCGTGTCTTCCAGACGGGATGAAACATCCTTCTGACTTTCTTCCAACTTTTTGTAAACTTCATCCAGTTGTTCCTTACTTTTTTTCTCTCTTTTTTTGCCCTTATCGACAAGATTATTAAAGAATTTGGATCCTTCTTCTTCAATTGTTGCAAAGGCGCCGATACCTGCTAACCAGATATCCCGGGATCTGCTGCCCACTTCATCCTGGAATTTAATCAACAGGTTTTCATCTTTTTTGCTTGATTTGGTTTTAGTAGCCATAATGGCCTCCCTATGATTTTAGAATATTTTATTGATGGGTTATGAAAGGGTCTTCTTTTCCGTAAGCCGACTTTCTTTTGTAAGATCGTCAATCATATCTTCCAGTTTCTCAATGCGATTCTTCAAAAGCTCAATTTCCTGATTTCTTTTTCCAGTTATTAATGTGTTAAATCCGGATGGAATGATATCATTAATCCGTTTTTTAACTTCCAATAAACTGTCATCCAGAAACTTTCCACCCATTCGTATTACTTCATGAAGGGTATCGCTTGAGAGCGGATTCACACCTTTTTTACCTTCTTCGAGTATGATATGTGTAAGGGTTAGTGATGTAATATCCTTACCGTTCTCATTGTCGATAACTTTTACAGTGTTACCATTACGAATCAACTTTGCTATATCAGCCAAAGCTACATAATTGCCAGCTTCGGAATCATACAATTTACGGTTTTGGTATCTCTTGATTATTCTTTTCATCGTATGAACTCCTTTCTAATACCAATATAACGCACTGCGTTATACTAATCCAAATATAAATAGCGTTTCTTCTATAATATTGAGATAATAGAGCATATACTCGTTTTTGGGACCTGTATCAAATTATGGCACAGTGCGTTATAATGACACTTGTTAACCGGCCGTTTATTAAATAATTTTAATGCACAATCCCGGCATCCGCTAATGTCAACCATATATACTATTGATCAATTCCTTGTAATGATTCTGAATAATATGCCGCTTTTTCTTGTAAAGACGTGTCAGCTCGCCATCTTCTATACGCATTGGTTTTTGCATTAATCGAAATTGTTTGACCTGTTCCCAATCCGCAAAATGCTTATTGACTTCCGCTATCTCCGATTCAATTAATTTGTAAACTTCACTGTTATTGGAATAATCATTATCAGGAATAGATATGTTCTTAGAATAAAAATATTGTTTGACTGATTTTTTGTCTGGGTATATCAAGGCCGCACAAAATTTTTCTCCATAACCAATAATGGCAGCCTGTTCGATAAAATCACTTCGTTCCAAAGCTATCTCAATATTTGCCGGTGCTACATATTTACCTGTCGCCAATTTTATCAATTCTTTCTTCCTTCCTGTGATATACAGATATCCGTCATTATCAAAATAACCGAGGTCACCTGTTTTTAACCAATTATTTCTTGTAATTGCATGAGATGTTTTACCGGGATTTTTATAATACCCCTTCATAATATTCGGGCCTCTTGCTAATATCTCCCCGTCCTCCTCAATTTTTATTTCTACATTTTTCAGTGGCGTGCCAACTGAACCCGCCCGTAATTCATGAGGCCGATATGCCGTCAAAACCGGTGAAGCTTCGGTCAGTCCATACCCTTGCCCGCAGTGAATGCCCAGGGCATTGACAAAATTCATGAGCCTGGCTGATAGTGGTGCACCTCCGCTTGTAATTGCTATCAAGTGTCCGCCGACCGATTCACGCATTTTGCTATAAACAATTTTATCAGCTATAAAGTATCTCAACTTATTCAACCCCCCGAACGGTTGTTCAACGTCATATTGTTCTGCCATCGCCAAACCGTAATCCATCACACGTTTCTGCCAACCTTTGAGATCATGTTCCCGGTTCCAGATGCTACTGTATATTTTCTCTAATAACCGGGGAACCGTTGAGAAGTGAATAGGTCGAATGGTTTTAAGATCCTCGATAATCTCTTCGACTTTTTCGCTGAAATAAACCGGAAGTTGCAAATGCAGATAAATATAAACAACCAACCGTTCAAAGATATGCGATAATGGTAAATACGAGAGAACCGATCGTTCTGTGAGTGAATCTACATCAAACGGTATGGAATCGAGAGAGCCCCAAATGTTTGAGGCGATATTATTATGAGTCAACATAACTCCGCTGGAAATGCCTTCCGTGCCGAGAGTATAAACGATAGTAGCGATATCATCAGGTGCGACAACTTCTTTTAACTGATCGAACAGATGCTCATTCTTTTTTATTAACGAGACTCCTTTTTCCAACACTTCCCGGAAGGTAAACGCATTTTTCAGGGATATGTCATCTGTTAACGATATGATTTTTAGTTTCGGAAGATCAATTTGGACTTGTTCCTGAATTTCATCAAATAATTCATTTTTTGAGATGATGTGGACTTTGGCATCACAATGTTCAATAATTCGAATAACTTCTTCAGAATTTTGGGATACATGGATTGGTACACTAACAGCTCCAATAGAAAGAATGGCCTGATCAGCTATTAACCAATCGTCAGAGTTTTCAGCATGAAGAGTGATTTTATCTCCTTTTCGAACACCGAAATCATACAAACCAAGCGCAAATTCCCGAACACGCTGTTTAAACTGTCCCGGAGATATCTGGAGCCATCTCCCGTTGCGTTTGGTGGCCAGCAGCACTTTGTTCGGGTTATTATTCAATCCCTCATCGACAACCTGCATTATCGTAACAGGATTATATACATCCTCCTTCATAATCTCTCTTGAAATGTCTCTTGAAATGATTGATTAAAAAATCCTTACCGGTTTCGCCCATATTTTTCATGGCTGGATACCCAATCGAGTGATGATATGGCGGCTCCCAATGATACCTCCCCGGCCAATGCTACGCCCGCCACGATTTCGGCAAATTTGTTGACATTCCCTTTTCCATAACATCCCATTACTTCCAGGCACTCACGCTGTGTAGCGAGACTTGTTCCGCCCCCATAAGTTGCTACAATTAGGGAAGGAATTGTTAAAGAAACATACAAGTCGTGTTCGGGTGTCAATTCCGTATATAATATGGCAGCTGACGATTCAGACACATTTGCAACATCCTGACCGGTGGCAATGAACATTGCAGTTATGGCGTTCGGGGAATGTGCCCCGTTGTTGTTGGCCCCGGAGAAAAAAGCACCAATTGTTGATACCTGATTATGATAAAAAAGGTTCTCCGGATCCGCTCTTAAATACTGAATTAAAATATCCCTTTTCAAGACGGCTTCGGCTGTCACTCTTTTACCCCGGGTTCTCATAATATTAACCTGAGAGGCTTTTTTATCCGTAGCGAAATTCGATTCCAGATAAAACTTCTTAATTGTTGTATAATGTTCTAAAATCCAGCTGCATGCCGCAAAAGTAGCCCGGCCCACCATATTTTGTCCGGCCGCATCTCCGGTGCTGAAATTAAACCGCAAGAAAACAAATTTATTGGATACATAGGGATCAATATATTGTAATTTCGCTACACTGGAAGTGGCTTCTGCCTGTTCTCTTATCTCAGCGATGTGCTCATAAATCCACGTAATAAATTTTTTCCCTTCACGAGCATCTTCAAAAATGAATACCGGCGCCCGTTGCATACTATCGTTTTGAATTGTAACCTTTACGCCACCCGACAAATTCACCGCTTTAATACCCCTATTATAGGAAGCAACCAACGTGCCTTCCGTGGTAGCAAGTGGAACCAGAAATTCACCTTTGGCAAATTCGCCATCAACTTTAATCGGACCTGCAAAACCTAATGGTATTTGAGCAACACCGGTAAAGTTCTCGATATTCCCTTTTAAGATATGCGGATCAAACGAATAGTGATTGATATGCTGCAGTTGAACGCCACTAAAATCTTCTATAAAATCATGACGCTTTGTTATCATATTCTCACTGTAATCATCATTACAATCATAGGGAATTTTAATCCGGTTCTCTATTTTCTTACTGATGGAGTCTTCTACTAAAAACGCCAGGGTACCGTATTTTTCCGTATTAAAGGAGAGCTCAATCTGATGCTTACCTATCTCCAATGGACTCGTACCACATATTACATTTACAACTTTTCGCAAAGGAAGATCAAGCGGATGATCATTGGTTAATTTAACAGCCGGTATTAATTCACCTTCCCCCAGATCCAATGAAATGTCATTTAAAGGCACCAGGTTATTACCGATTTTGACTTCATTAATACCTATGAGTTTTACATCGGTTAGCCTGTTTTTTATAGAAAACTCAACACCCTTACTTACATTTTTCAAGCTACTATAATTATATAGTTGCTTAAGAATTAACTTTGGAATAATCATCAATCTCTCTATGAATAGTTTTTATCCTTCTAAAACTGTAATATCACAAAATAACCTTAATACAGTTTCTCTCTGTATTTATAATATAAAAGTTTAGATATAAATAGTTTTATTATTTCGGTGTATCCTGATTATTATCATATAATAATATGTAATCTGATCTGGCGTTGCTACTGTATATAATTAGCATATATATGAAAACCATGAATTATCACCCCTGACAGATACATTTTATTTATATTGGGATCTTGTCAACCTCTACTATTTAATTGAAAAATGTATTCATGTTAACCAAGCGTATTATTCCTTGTCTGGATATCAAAAACGGACGAACGGTAAAAGGTGTGAATTTTGAAGGATTACGGGATGCGGGGGATCCGATAGAATTTGCAGAACGATATTCTTCGGAAGGAGCCGACGAATTAGTATTTCTTGATATTACGGCAACCAAAGAAAAAAGAAAAACGCTGGTAGCCCTGGTGGAAAAAATCGCCAGCCATTTGAGTATTCCTTTTACTGTTGGCGGGGGGATAAAGTCTGTTGAGGAAATAGCAGACCTCTTGCATGCCGGTGCAGACAAAATATCCATGAACAGCAGTATTGTTCGTAACCCGGAAGTGATATCAGAAGCGGCGGCTCGTTTTGGATCCCAGTGCATTGTAGCCGCTATCGATGCACGTAAATCAGGTAAAGGCTGGAATGTTTTTATTAAAGCCGGGACAGAAGACACGGGCATCGATGTGTTGAAGTGGGTACGGGAAGTTGAATCCCGTGGTGCCGGTGAGATATTATTAACAAGTATGGATTGCGACGGCACAAAAAACGGTTTTGATATTGAGTTGTTAAAGGCTGTATCTAATGTGATAACGATTCCCCTGATTGCAAGTGGCGGTGCCGGGTCCATTGAACACTGTATCGAAGCAGTTAAAAAGGGGAATGCCGACGCCGTTTTAGCTGCAAGCATTTTTCATTTTAAAGAAATTGAGATTGGTGATTTGAAAAGAAACATGCAAAAAGCCGGCATTCCCAGCAGGATATAAACACTCGTTTTTAAATAATCATACTCCGGTATTTAATTGGTCTTTGATTATGATTGAATGTATTTTAAATATCCTCTTAAGGCTCGAAAGTTTTCATAATAAATACCGCTTATAATTTGGTCTTAAAACAATATTGGGTGATAATAAAAGGTTTTAAATAAAATAAACAGCAGGAATTTACATATGAATATAGAAGAACTGGATTTTGATAAAGGTGGTGGCTTAGTACCGGTAATTATTCAAAACTTCAAAAATGGACAGGTTCTAATGCTTGGTTATATGAATCGTGAGGCAGTTGAAAAAACATTGAAGTCCGGCCTGGTTACTTTTTACAGCAGATCCAAAAAAAGATTATGGACTAAGGGTGAAACATCCGGTAATTATCTGCATTTGAAGGAAATTCAAAAAGATTGTGATGGTGACACTATTTTACTTTTGGCTGAACCGGATGGACCCACTTGTCACACCGGGGCAAATTCATGTTTTCATGAAAAGCCATTTCATACAATCTGGTATCAAAATGCAAATGGAAAAGCATTTCTCGATGACCTGGAAAAATTATTATATGATCGGAAGAGTACTTTACCGGAAAAATCATATACCAGCTCTATGTTTAAAAAAGGCCTGGATCGAATTGCACAAAAAGTCGGAGAAGAAGGTGTGGAAACCGTTATAGCCGCAAAAAATGATGATGAATCGGCGTTTATTTACGAAGCTTCAGACCTGGTCTTTCATTTGATGCTTCTCATGGTCGAAAAAGGAATTCCATTTAATAAATTAGTGGCCGAACTTGAACGGAGACATAAGAATTAAATGTTGTAAACGTTATAAAAACGATGTTAAAAATTCTCATATCGACTTTTTAATGTCATTTAAAGAACCCCGTTTATTTCAAGCGGGGTTCTTTATTATAAATAGTATCTAATCAGCTCCCTTATTGAATACTTTCACTGCTGTGCGATACATGAAATAACAAATACCTATTAACAGAATCAGGCCGGGCCATGCAGCAAACGGTTCTTTGGTAATTCCGAAAAGATGTTCGATACCGAAAATATTCAACCCGCCGTAATACGCTATAGGTATTGCCAGAATAATACCCATCAAGGCCTCTCCGGTTATCAGACCGGAGGAGAAAAGTAATCCCGCGTTATCACTGGCATCCGAAAATTTTTCGTGCTCGCTTTTATCAGCTTTTTTATGAGTGTTTTGATATCGTTTGACCATCCATGCTATTACTCCCCCCACCATTATGGCGCTGTCTAATTCAAATGGCAGGTAGATACCAACAGCCACAGCTAAAACCGGCATTCTGAAATCGGAATCAATTTTCTCCAGGTAGAGATCAATGACTATTATTGCCACACCGATGAGCATACCTATGATGATCATATCCCAGGGTAAATGCCCGCCGAATACCCCTTCTGCCACACTTGCCATTAAACTTGCCTGTGGTGCGGTCAAGGCATTGGGATGTTGCAGCGTTTTGGCCCCAAAACCGTAAGCATTATTAAGCAATGATAAAATCGGGGCCATAACTAAAGCGGCAGATATGACACCCACCATTTGCATAATTTGCTGATTCAATGGTGTTGCGCCCACTACGTGACCCGCTTTCAAATCCTGCATATTATCCCCTGCAATAGCTGCTGCTGAACAAACGACAGCACCAATCATAATTGCCGCGGCTGCACCCGAACCGGAATCGGTCCCCATGAGTGCCGCCAATATCAATGCAGAAGTCAGGATAGTTGCAATAGTGACACCTGAAATAGGGTTGTTCGAACTCCCTACAAGGCCGGCCATATAACCGGCTACAGCTGAAAAAAGGAAACCGGCAAAAATCATCAGAATGGCCATGAATATTGATATCTCATACGATTGTATCTCCCGTTCATATATTATGAAGATTGGGACAACGAGTATTCCGATTCCGAGCAATACCCATGACATCGGAGTATCATATTCTGTACGCAGTATTTCCGTCGCTTCTTTACCCTTTTCCTTAAAAGCGTGAAATCCCTCTTTCATTGCCGAGACAATGGCCCCTCGCAGGCTGACAAGCGCCCACAATCCGCCGACAACCATCGAACCTACTCCAAGATAACGTATTTGGTTTGACCAAATATCATAACCGGCCTCAATAGCATTCGTCCCACCCTGAACACCATGTGATACGACATAAATAGGTATGGCTATCCACCAGCTTATCACTCCACCCATAAATACCAGAAATGAAATATTAAGTCCGACGATGAAGCCAACAGCAATCAAAGCCGGTGACACATCAACACCAAAATAGACGAAGGTTCGCCCTCCAAAAATACGGGCCTTTTCAAATACACTTCCCCATAAATTCATACCCTGTTGAAAAAACTTCATGAATCCGCCTACAACAGAACTCCATATTAAATACTTGACTGCCGCACCTCCACGTTCACCCGTCATGAGCACTTCAGCGGTAGCCACTCCTTCAGGAAATTTCAGTGGTTGCTTCACGATCAGTGCAGTCCTGAGAGGTATGGTAAACAAGACACCCAGCACACCACCGCTCAATGCTATCATCGTCGTTTCCCAATAATTGAATTGCTTCCAGTATCCCATCAGTGCCAAAGCCGGTAATGTGAAAATGACACCGGCAGCCAGGGATTCTCCGGCAGATGCTGCTGTTTGAACAATATTATTTTCAAGGATATTGGACCGTTTAAACAACCGAAGTACGGCCATTGATATGACTGCAGCCGGAATAGATGCAGAAACAGTCATCCCGGCAAATAATCCCAAATAGGCATTTGCGCCCGCTAACAACATGGATAAGACTATACCAAGAATAAAAGCCTTAATTGTGATCTCGGGTAATTTTATATCCGGACCTATATATGGTTTATCAACCTCAACATTTTGAGACACTAAAACCCTCCTCTTGATGAATTATATGAGCCTAATTATCCCCCCTCTTATTGAGATAATTATCCTGATAACTAATAATATCTAATTTAATGTTTGGATACAGCTTTCCAAACATTCCGATATAATTATTTTTTATCAGTGTTCAGCAGGAACATGCAAGACACGTCCCTGCCGTTGAACTCTGGTTAGAAATGTCCTCTTATGGAAGAATAGATATTATCATCATATAACTTCCGCAATTCCTCGTGAGTTTCTGATGACAACGGAGGCAGTTCAGAGGCCTGAACATTACTTTTTACTTGAGAAGCTTTGGAGGCCCCTGGTATTACCGTTGTAACTTCCGGATGATCCAGAATCCACCGAATAGCCCATTGAGGCATGCGGTTGTCCGGTAATTGATTTTTTATTTCGTTTGCAAAATCAACCGCCTGATTAAACGGCACACCCGAAAATGTTTCACCGGCATTAAAAGCCTGACCGTCTGCATTGAAATTGCGATGATCATTTTCAGGAAAAGTTGTGTTCTTATCGAATTTCCCGGTCAGTACACCACTGGCCAATGGAACCCTTATAATCAATGCAACACCTTTCTCCTTAGCTTTTGAAAATAACTCATCGGCTACATGCTGGCGAAACATATTGAATATGATCTGCAATGAAGCCAATCCTTCCTGTTCCAGACAAATTAATGCCTCTTCTGTGGTTTCAACACTCGCTCCCCAATAACGGATTAATTTTTCATCCTGCAAGCGGCGAAAATGATCGAAAACTTCTCCTTTTTGTAATTGTTCTTTGGGGATACAGTGGAACTGATCAAGAAAGAGCCTGGAGACACCTAAATTCCGTAATGAACTCTCCACGTGCTTCTTCATATAATCATAAGTAAAATTTTGAGGCCAGCCATTTACATCATCCTCTCTTCTGCCAAGTTTGGTGGCTACATATATGTCTTCATCACGTGATTTCAAAAATTTACCAACCGTCTTCTCACTTAATCCCATGCCGTAGATATCGGCTGTATCAATAAAAGTGCCGCCATTATCAACATATGAATCTAATATTTCCAGGGCTTCATCTTCATCTACATCGCCCCATTCGGCACTTCCCAATTGCCATGTTCCCAAACCGACTTCGGCTACTTTTACGTCTTGAAATGACCGGTAATTCATATTCTCCAATAATTTATGTTCTAAAGATCAATTTTATATGAATATAAAAAATTGATCTTTGAAAGTTGAAACGAAACCACAGAGGGGACACAGATAAAATCAAAAAAAGCACAGAGAATTTAATGAAATCAGAAAATTAAATTATGAAAGAAGCATTTTGTAGCCAGTAAGAAATTAATTTAATAATAGGCTGAAAAAGTCTGTAGATGTTCTTAAATTAAAAACTCGATTTAATCGGGGCGTGGCTCAGCCCGGTAGAGCGCTGCGTTCGGGACGCAGAGGTCGCAGGTTCAAATCCTGTCGCCCCGACTAATAGAATGACTGATGACTTACCTCAGGATTTTTGTTTTTAGGGAGGAGGGAAAATGTGGTTTTTATATATTCTTTACAGCTCCAAAAGAGATACGTTTTACATTGGCAGCACTAATGATCTTCAACGCCGATTAAACGAGCATAACAACCATCATACACCATCCACACGTGGCGGTGAACCCTGGGAACTCGTATATCAAGAAGATTTTGAGAACAAGTCAGATGCCCGCAAGCGCGAACGGGCAATCAAAGCTAAAAAAAGCAGATCGTATATCGAATATTTAATAAACTCAGCCCGGTAGAGCGTCCCGAAGGCTTTCGGGAAGGTCGCAGGTTCAAATCCTGTCGCCCCGACTAATAGAATAACTGATGACTTACCTTCAGGATTTTGTTTAATCGGGTAGATGATGAGGTATTTAATCCTATCTGAAGCCTCCCCACCCTGTCATTTCGAGTTTGTCGAGGAATTTTTCAACGCCCGGAAACCTTATGCTATTTCGATACTCATGAACGCCTTTGGCCGTTGCAGATCCCTCCACATGGTCGGGATGACAGGCTTCCAGCAGGTTTTTGGTTCGAATATCAAACAGAACCTCCCAACCCTGTCATTCCGTGTTTGCCGAGGAATCTAACAACGCCCGGAAACCTTGTGCCCTTTCGATACTCATGAACGCCTTTGGCCGTTACAGATCCCTCCACATGGTCGGGATGACAGGCTTCCAGCAGGTCTTTGGTTCGAATAACAAACATAACCTCCCAACCCTGTCATTCCGTGTTTGCAGAGGAATCTATCAACGCCCGGAAATCTTATGCCCTTTCGATACCCATGAACGCCTTTGGCCGTTGCAGATCCCTCCGCCTGGTCGGGATGACAGGCTTCCAGCAGGTTTTCGGTTCGAATAACAAACATAGCCTCCCCACCCTGTCATTAATTATCAAAAACTGCAATAACCTGTGGCTAAAACAAAAAATCCGCAGCCGGTTACCGGATGCGGATTTTTTAAATAAATGTATACTGTCTCTTACTTAAGCGAGGCGCTCAATTAAATCTGCAGTTCTGGCTGAGTAACCGGCTTCGTTATCATACCATCCGATTATTTTAACCAGTTTGCCATCAACTTTAGTCAAGTCTGCATCAAAAATGCAGGAATGCGGATTACCAACAATATCAGATGATACAATTGGGTCTGTGTTGAATTGCAAGATACCTTTCATATCTCCGGCAGCAGCCTCTTTAAATACCGATAGAACATCTTCATCAGATACTTCTTTATTCACAACTGCTGTAAAATCGGTCAAAGAACCAGTCGGAACGGGAACACGAATAGCTCCGCCATCCAATTTACCGGCAAGATGAGGAAGTACCAGGCCCACTGCTTTGGCAGCACCAGTTGTGGTAGGCACGATATTGACAGCAGCAGCACGGGCTCTTCTAAGGTCACTGTGAGGAGCATCTTGCAAACGTTGATCAGCAGTATAGGCATGTACAGTTGTCATGAATCCTTTTACAATACCGAAATTATCATCAAGGACTTTAACCATCGGGGCCAGGCAATTTGTCGTGCAGCTTGCATTTGAGTACAAGTTGACATCACTGGAAATTTCAGCATCATTAACGCCGAGCACAACCGTTTTTACATCACCCTTGGCAGGTGCGGAAATAATTACTTTTTTAGCACCAGCAGAAAAATGTTTGCTGGCATCTTCTTTTTTCCTGAAAAATCCTGTTGATTCAACAACGATATCAGCTCCTTTTTCATCCCATTTTAAATTGGCGGGATCTTTTTCAGCGGAGATAGCAATTTTATTGCCATTAATAATGATATTATTGCCTTCGACTGATACTTCTCCATTGAAGGTACCCTGAGCTGAGTCATATTTAAAAAGGTGTGCAAGGGTTTGCGGGTCTGTTAAATCGTTCACCCCTACAATTTCAATATTATCATGATATGCAAAGATAGATCGCGTTACTTGTCTGCCAATACGACCAAATCCATTGATACCAACTTTTATTTTAGCCATTTACTTAAACCTTTCTTGTACTTTCTGTTAATAACTTTTTAATAAAATAACGAATATAAAATCAATACCATTCAATGTCTCATGTTTCTAAATATTTTATATGAGACATATTTATCGTTTAAAGCTACTTATCATAAGAAGCATTAGCAAGCGCTAACCACTTATGAATTTGTCAATTTTTCACACTTTTTTGAAACCCTTGGTTATTTCTGACTATATTTCGGTAAATCTTATAGAAGAAATTAATAATTACAATCATACGTTTATACAAATGAATAAACGTTAAAAATTTTGAATAAAAATATTGGAGTAAAGAATGCCTGACAATGTAAGAGAAAAATATTACAATCAAGGTCATTTGGACTTCTCGGTTGATACCAATGACAAAGCACTAAAAGCTGCCATTCAAGAGGCGCGATCAAATTTCGGAAAAGAATATGATTTATATATTGATGGTAAATGGGTAAAGGGTGATAAAGGAACCTTTGAAAGCAAAAACCCATCCAATCTTGATGAAGTTATCGGAGTCTTTCAAAAAGCAAGTAAAGAGCAGGCACGAAAAGCGCTTCAATCGGCCTGGAAAGCTTTTGAAACCTGGCAATATGTATCTGCCGAAGAACGCGCCGAATATCTTTTTAAAGCCGCTGAAATTGCTCAGCGCCGTCGCATGGAAATTAATGCATGGATGATTAGTGAAGCGGGTAAAAACTATGTTGAAGCTGATGCAGATACTGCCGAAGGTATCGACTTTTTGAATTATTATGCTCATCAGGCCCTTCGCCTGGACAAAGGAATGGAAATAGTTGAAGATACCTGGGGCGATAAAAACAGAACAATCTATACGCCTATAGGTGCAGGTGTTTCAATATCACCATGGAACTTTCCCTTTGCCATATGCCTTGGAGTTGCAGTCGCTCCTATAGCAGCCGGATGTACTGTTGTATCTAAGCCGGCTCCTGATACTCCGAAAATGGGACATATCATAGCTGAAATTCTTGAAGAAGCCGGATTACCTGCAGGTGTATATAACTATGTCACCGGTGAAGATCTCGAAGTTGGTGAAACCCTGGTACAAGATCCGGATACCCGGTTCATATCCTTTACTGGATCGAAAAAAGTTGGATTGCACATTTATGAATCAGCCGGTAAAACAAAAGAGAATCAGCGATTCCTCAAACGCGTTCTGGCCGAAATGGGTGGCAAAAACGCTGTTGTTGTCGATTCCGACTCCGATCTTGAAGCCGCAGCCGAGGGTATCGTCAAGTCTGCTTATGGATTCCAGGGACAAAAATGTTCCGCCGGCTCCCGTGCCATTGTCATGGAAGATGTATACGATGATGTTGTCGACAAAGTAGTTGAACGTGTTAAAGATCTTGTAGTCGGCAATGCCAAGGATAACCCCAATCTCGGTCCGGTTATCAATCAAAAAGCTGTCGACAAAATAATGAGTTATATTGAAGTCGGCAAGAGTGAAGGAACATTACTGGCCGGGGGTAAACGGGCAAAAATGGAAAACGAAGGTTATTATATTGAACCTACAGTATTTAAGGATGTTGATCCGCATGCCCGTATTGCACAGGAAGAAATCTTTGGTCCTGTTTTAGCCTTTATCAAAGCAAAAGATCTTGATGACGCCATCCGTATTGCCAATGATACCGATTACGGATTGACCGGCGGATTCTTTTCCTATAATACAGATCATATAGACAGAGTACTTCGCGAAGTTAAAGTTGGTAATCTTTACATTAACCGCGGATGTACCGGATCTCTCGTTGGTGCTCAACCATTCGGCGGTTTTAAATTGAGCGGAACCGATGCTAAAGCCGGCGGACGTGATTATCTTCTGTATTTCATGGAAGCAAAATCGTTAACGGAACACCCGGTTGATGGTCAGGATTTAATGATTTACAAGTTCTCCTATTGCAAAAAAGGTGAACCTGTTAAATAAGTAATCCAATATAAAATTTAAATAAAAAGCCCCGTTTCTTGACGGGGCTTTTTTTTGTTTAAATATATATTAAATCCTTTACGAAGCGTCCACTCATACGTTATGTAACGTACCCTCTTAATGAAACAATTGTTAATCGTTCATTGCTTATTGTTCAATATTTAATCGAGGTCTATATCCTCATCAAAATCTTCGTCGTCGGGTGCTTCGAATGTTTCACCGGATTCTTCCTCTTCTTCATCTTCATCCGATTCATAAGTAAATGTCTTTTTCTTCGGTTTTCTCTCTGTAGCACCAGCCCTGCGCAATAACATGGCAATCTCCGTATTGTCGTTATCTAACGCCATCGAGAGAGCATTTTCACCATTTTTGTCCCGGTTTTTCACACTCGCGCCATGAGAAATCAAATAACGAACCATTTCGGAATGTCCTTCTCTCGAAGCAAGCATGAGTGCAGTATGCCCCCAATTCTGCTTGGCATTGATATCCGCACCCTCAACGAGTAATAATTTA
This sequence comes from Balneolales bacterium, assembly GCA_035267045.1. Taxonomy (GTDB): domain Bacteria; phylum Bacteroidota; class Rhodothermia; order Balneolales; family DATFMH01; genus DATFMH01. The sequence goes on along the minus strand of DATFMH010000095.1, from coordinate 7,511 downwards.
ACGGCATCCAATTGTCCCTCGCGGGCAGCAATGATCAAGGCCAGCGGCCCTATTTCGGTACCATGATCCAGAAGGTACCTCATCATTTCAATGTTCCCATATTCAGCGGCACGGTTAAGTGCCGTTCCACCCATTTTATTTTTGATATTAACATCAGCCCCCTTTTCAACAAGCAGTTTGACAATATCCATATTGTTGTTTTGGGCAGCGTAAATTAAAGCAGTGGATCCACTCTTGGAAACCTCATTGAGATCAGCACCATTATCTAATGCCTTTTTGACTTCTTCTATTTTGCCATCTATAGCAGCTTGAAGTATTGGGGATAGCTCCATATCACTATATTCGTTTAATTATGTCCGTTTAAAACGCTCTGAATTCCTTATAGTATAAGGAATTACTCTTATTAGTCTAACCCTTTTTTCTTATTTAGCAAAACATACTCTTGTTGACAAATTATGAAAAGATCAATGGTAATAATCAATTAAATTTTTACAATTATTGAATAAAAAAAAAGGGGGCCCGGGGTAACATATTGTTAATTGATCAATGTTAACTGTTACCTGATCCCTGCTCCCTGATCACTGTATAACCATCTCTCCTTTATAACCGAGGAAAAAATCCATTGCTCCCATCTTCTGTTTGCCCTGAAGCTGGACTTCGATTAATTCCACGGCACCGGTACCACACCCAACATAGACATGATCATCCACTAACTTAATTTTGCCGGGCTTAATGGATTTATCCGGTACATATCTTGAACGATATAATTTGAACCGTTTCCCATCCAGGGTAGTCCATGCAGCGGGGAACGGACTCAATCCCCGTATTTTATTATGAACATTTCGAGCATCATCATCAAAACTGATTTTACAATCATCGCCGAACAACTTGGGAGCGCCGGTGGCTTCTTCATCATCCTGTTGTTTGGCCTGATATGTCCCTTGTTCAATCTGATCGACAGCATCTTCAAGTAACTCACTTCCCAGTCTCATCAGTTTTTCGTACACATCGCCGGTTGTTTCATTTTCTCCAATCGGAATCCTATCCTGCAAGATTACCTTGCCGGTATCCACTTTTTCATCCAGGAAAAAGATACTGCAGCCGGTTTCTTCTTCCCCATTGATAACAGCTCTGTGAATGGGAGCAGCGCCACGATATTTGGGCAATAGCGAAGCATGTAAATTTATAGATCCCTTCCGGGGTATTTTTAACACATGGGATGGCAGAATACGAAATGCGACAACCACAAACAGATCCGGATCCGTTTCTCTCAGTTGGGCAGCAAATTCATCAGTCCTGAGATCTTCGACTTCAATGACCGGTAACCCGAGTTTCAAAGCTTTTGCCTTTACAGGCGTGGGAGTTAACCTATTCCCCCTGCCTCTGCGCTTATCCACACCACTTACAACGGCAACAATGTCATGTCGGCTCTTATTTAATTTCTCCAGGCTTGGGACCGCGAAATCGGGTGACCCCATAAAAACGATACGCATGAAAATTCCTTTATTGAAATTTTATAAATACCTTAGCTTATAAAGGTAATGATAAGCAACGGTATCGTTTTATAAAATTTCCTTTGGAACAATAGGATAATCGACTGTGAGCGTTCCGTTGTCAATCTCTTTTAACTTTCCTTTTATCAGGCGTTTTCTGAATGATCCGAGGTAATCAATAAATAAGATACCATTCAAGTGGTCTGTTTCGTGCTGTATAACACGGGAAAGCCAACCATCCGCTTCGAGTGTCTGTTCCTGAAATTCACGGTTAAGGTATTTGACCTTTATTTTATCGGGGCGGACAACATTTTCCTTTACATCAGGTATACTCAGACACCCTTCCTCAAATTCAATCGTTTCGTTTCCTTCTTCAACAATTTCGGGATTGATGAATACTTCGGGACCAAATGGTGTATCCCCTTCTTCTTTCAGGATCGCATCGGCATCCATGACAAATAAATGCAACGATTTCCCTATCTGAGGAGCTGCGAGGCCAACTCCGTTAGAGTTGTACATCGTCTCAAACATATCATCAATTAATTGTTGGATTGGATCCGTATTTTCCTCTACTTCAGCACCTTTTTTACGAAGTACAGGATCATCGTATGTGACTATTGGTAAAATGGCCATTTAATATCTAATCAGCTTTTGTATCCAGGTAATTTTGTAATATTATTGCGGCTGCAACGGCATCAACCCGTCCTTTTTCGCGACGCTTTTTCCTTGGCGTGCCCGAGTCGATCATTGCCTGTTTCGCCATCACACTTGTAAAACGTTCATCTAAGGTAACTATTTCAATATCGGGAAACTTCTTTTTTAATTCACCAACAAATGATTTTACCATATGAACGGATTCCCCTTCTTCTCCCTTTAATGTAACCGGCCAGCCAACAACAATTTTCTTAACCGGTTCTTTAGATATGATTTCATCCAGTTTTTTGAAGATTTCACCCGGGCTATAAGCACCAATCGGACTTGCTAACGAGTGTAACAAGTCCGATTGAGCTAATCCAATTCTTTTCTTACCTACATCAATTCCAATGAGGCGATAATATTGTTTCAAATTGAGATAGCGTTACTGTTATTCAACTTCCTGCTTAGCTGTTTCAAGAGGCTGGCGCAAGAATTCTTTCAATAATTTACTAGGCTTGAAATGTGTTTTACGATGCTCGGGAACGTAAATAACTTCATTTGTTTTGGGATTGCGTGCCTTGGGCTTAGCTTTAGTGGCTTTCACTTCAAAGACTCCAAAATCACGGATCTCAATTCGGCAAGTAGGATCGGCTTCCATCATTGTGTCACGCAATGCGGTAATTACTGCATCAACCCATGGTTCAACTTGTACCATAGGCACATCCATATCTTCAGAAATTCGACGAACAATATCTCTTTTAGTGTAAGTCATAATAATTCTTTCCTTCTATTAATTTTTTGAGGTTAAAGCTTATACTTAGATGACTGATAAATAAAATCTTCGTGATGTATAACGTCCGTAGCTACAAGATGTTATTAAGATTTTATAATAATCGCTAATTATTTGTTTATTAAAATCTTGCACAAGGATACGAAAAGTTTAAATGAGGTAAAAGTGCTAAATGTGTAAAAATATTTTATTCATATCTATAAACATGTTTTACGCCGTCAATTTTCTGGATGCGTTTTATCACATTTTCAAGGTGACTAATATTGTCAACATAAAGGATGAGGATCCCTTCAAACATGCCGCTGTCACTACTGACGTTTATACTCTTCATGTTTGTTTTCAATGACTTGGAAATAATATCCGTAATATCATTGATCAAACCGACGCGATCTTCACCTATTATTTTAACAGCCCCTATAAACTGTGAATCCGTGGTTTTAGACCACGACACATCTACAATACGTTCGGAGTCGGTATTTATTAAATGACGCGTATTTTTACAATTAATACGGTGTATTTTTATATCCCCATTCCTGCTTATAAAGCCAATTACCTCATCTCCGGGGATGGGATTACAGCAGCGGGCATAAGAATATTTTACATCTGTTAAATCTCCGTTAATAATCAGGGCATCCCGACTCTTGGAAGTTCGCGCATCTTCATAAAAAAGTTCCTGAAACTCACCGTCGTTGAGAGGAACATTATCCCTTTCACTCTCCTCAACTTCGATACTGCTCCCACTCTGATACTTTTTAGCTACTTTAAAAAGCTTATTCACGTCAAATATACCGGAACCGATGTTATAAAATAATTGCTGGGTCGAAGCGAATTTGAAATGGGTGGCAATTTTCATCAGATCCTGTTCCGAAATTTCCAATTTGCCTTTGGCAGCTCTTTTTGCCCAAATCTCACGACCCTCATCAGCAATTTTACGCTCTTTCTGTTTGATAAACTGACGAATACGCGCTTTAGCTTTGTGTGTTACGACATCATTAATCCAGTCGGGATTCAGGTTTATTTGCTTCCCTGTGATAATTTCTACCTGATCGCCACTTTGTAATTTATGGCGCAGTGGAACAATTTTACCATTTACCTTAGCCGCTAACGATCTTTCGCCGATTTCACTGTGAATATCAAATGCAAAGTCGATGGGAGTAGCTTCACTTGGCAACGTTTTCAGTTCACCATTCGGAGTAAAAACGTAAATCTCATCAGTATAAAGGTTGAGCTGAAAGTCTTTAACAAATTCCGTAGCTGCTTCCGGCCGCGGATTTTCAAGAATATCACGGACCCAATGCACAAAACGATCAATCGTGTTTCTATCTTTACCTTCTTTATACTTCCAGTGTGCAGCCAGCCCTTTTTCGGCAATCTCATCCATCTTTCTTGTCCGGATCTGAACCTCGACCTTTACACCTTTATTGGTAATTACGGTTGTATGAAGAGATTGATAGCCGTTAGCCTTAGGAACAGAGATAAAATCACGGAAACGCTCTGGTATTGGCGTATATGAATCGGTGATAAAAGAATACACTCTCCAACAGTCTTCTTTAGTATGAGGCTCATCCAATATGATGCGAATGGCAAACAAGTCATAAATTTCTTCAAACGGCTTTTGCTGCCGCATCATCTTGCGGTAAATGGAATAAATATGCTTTGGCCGCCCTTTAATCTCGAACCTGAAACCGGCACCTTCCAGTTGTTTACGAATAGGCTTCATGAATTCGTGGATGAACGATTCCCGGCTTTCTTTTTTCTCCCTCAGTTTTCGGGCAATAAATTTATACCCTGTAGGATCCAGTACTTTAAAACTCAGATCTTCCAGTTCACTTTTTATCTTATAAAGACCAAAACGATGTGCCAGGGGAGCGTACAATTCGATAGTCTGCGTGGCAATAGTTAATCGCTTCTCTTTAGGAAGATGCTGAATGGTCCGCATATTATGAACACGGTCGGCAAACTTAATCAAAACAACCCGTAAATCTTCCGACATCGACAGCAGAAGCTTCATGAACGTTTCTGCCTGCTTGGTATTCTTATTTTTGAATACACCGGATATCTTTGTCAGGCCATCAATCAAATGAGATACGGTCGGTCCGAATGCATGTTCAATATCAGCGAGCGTTACTTCGGTATCCTCCACGGTATCGTGCAGCAAAGCGGCGGCCACTGACACATCATCAATACCAATCTCTTTAGCTACGATCACCGCAACAGCCAGCGGATGCAGATAATAAGGCTCGCCCGATGCTCTTGTAACACCCTGATGCGACAGGAAACAGAGCTTGAAAGCCCTTGTCACCAACTCTTCATCACAACGTTCAAGAGATTCTTTACATAACCTGATTAAATTCCTGAGTTCAACCTGCTGGGGCTTCTCAAGCTTAAATTGATCAAGATCTTCTAATATTTGAGTTCCTGCTTCTTCCATATAACCGATCTACACGCCCTTTTGCGAGATAACCTCTACCTTTACAGGCAACCTATATCTTTATTTATTAGCAGTTTATAAAACATAAAAAATAAACAAAACATTCTTCAGAAGCTATCCGGAAATTGATCTACCGTCCATTATTAAGCACATTTGTATTTATAACGAAGAAATGTCTGTCAATCTTACATTATACTAAACAAAAAAGAGAGCGGAGGCTATCCACTCTCTTTTAACTAACAATATTAAGCAATAGTATTTAAAACTGTAATAAAAGGCCAAATATTACTCTACCCGGCGACGTATCAACTTGCTGTTTGATCGCACCGGTATTGGCTGTGAAATTAAAATCCTTGAAGTTGTTTTTGGTAATGCGGTATTCAACAAATGGATGCAGATGTGGTATAAGGGCCACATCTGAACCGAATGTAACATTGTATATGACACTATTTTGAGATTGCGGATTACCTAAATCTTTAATATCCACTTTATAATTTGTTGAACCGATTCCAATACCTGCATATGGATCAATAATTCCGAGTTTAACTTTTGCAAGGGCAGTCAGACCAAAATCATAATCTTTGAAGTCGGTCGAGTATTTATAAGTACCTGATTTTGTAATCTTGTTATTTTCACTAAAATAACTAAAATGAGCCCTTCCGACGATTGAAACCAATGGTAAAGGCAGTGGTATAGACCTTTCAATTCTCACTCCAAAACCATTTTTAGGAGTCTTGGAACGAATTTCATATGAACCTCCGATACTCCATTGTGCCCATGCCGTGCTTGTCGTGATCAAAATGAGCAGTATGAGTAAAGGTAGCATCCTTAATTTAGAGAATAGCTTTTTCATAGATGTATCCTTTATTATTTAGAGAGATAATAATTGACTAATTGATTTCCATTCAAGTAGTAACGTAATAAACACTTGATTGAAATAAAATAATATGAATTATTTAAATTTACCTTTTTTTCAAGATTCAGTTGTATTGATACATTAAATACAGCTATTTTTAGTCAATAAAGCAACAATAATGTAGGGAGTTGTTGTTCTTTATTTATGAATTGCTTATTCTTGCAATTCTCAAAGGCATGCCGCCGTGGTGGAATTGGTAGACACGTTGGACTTAAAATCCAATGGAGCTCAAAACTCCGTGCCGGTTCGAGTCCGGCCGGCGGTACCGGAAGCCCATAATTCACTTTTACTTGTTGAATTATGGGCTTTTTTGTCATAAGACAGGAGGCTCTTCCAGAGCCAGGTTAGCAAACCATATTTAAAGCTACAGACAGGATGCTCCTCCGGAGCGGGAATTTATTACCCTGATTTTTACTATCTAATACCTTTTTCTACCTACTTCAGTCGGATTGTTATAAATCAGGTTAAGGTATGATTGGATTTTGTTTTTTAATCCTTCAATCCCTTAATCCCGTAAATTCAAATTCTGACAAATAGTATACGCATAAAGCGGGTTACCGCTGTTAGAATATACATCGGTGCAAATAAAAAAAGCCCTTCCCCACAATAGTCGAAAAGGGCTACGAATTCCGTAATATGATGTAAGGTATTTTTTTACTTCATCTCATCAAATTTTACCTGCGGCGTCAACACCTTCGTATCCTTTTCTATCACAATGTCTTTCGGCAGGCTGAATGTTGCACTCTGGCGAATATCCTCGGATGAGGCACCAATTTTGTTTTTGTAGGTGCCAGCCTAGTCAATCCAGGAACTTTTAGAAGTGTAGTAAGATGCCAGATCAGCCGGCTTGATCGTGAATTTGACTGTTTGTGTCTGACCCGGTTATAAGAGTTTCGTTTTAGCAAAACCGCGCAGTTCCTCCGACGGTTTATACAACTCTTTGTGGGGAGCACTGATGTAAAGTTGCACCACTTCTTGACCGGCTACTTTACCGGTAGCTGCGATAGAACATACCTATATATAGAGCTTTTTCCTGTCAAATTTGTAACAAGTCACCCGTACGTTTCTCTTACCTATTGTGAGAGTTAAATTTAGGAGGTGTGATGACGTCGATTACAGATAAGGCTATAGCCTGCATTGTTTTTATAACAGGACTGGTGATCTTCTGCCTGTTCCTGCCCGTCCGTTCCTACGGACAAACAACGATCAAAGCGAAGATGGTGCTTACCCCCGATTCCGTCCGGC
>DATFMH010000094.1:0-9434 GCA_035267045.1 Balneolales bacterium | reverse complement strand
CAACAACTCGAGGGCATCAATAATATTAGTGCAAATCACATCAGCAGCTTGTAATGATTGAAAGGATGCACCTTCCTTCTGGATAACCGCGATACCGACCGCTGCTTCATCAAGCATCAAACGATCATTTCTGCCATTTCCGATACAGATAGTATCTATGATTCCCAACTCACTTACATAATCCAGTTTTGCCTGGCTCTGATTTACCTTGGGAAGGATATGCAATTCACAGGAGATATCTTTTACACCTTCACGAACATTGCCAAACGTGTCTGCTGTCAAAATATGAATACTCACATTTTCGCCCAGTTGTTTCAGCAAACCACTGACACCTGGCAACAACTCCCCGTCACAGGCAAGGGTACCATTATAATCAAGTACCAGGTGATTTATTTTAAGATCTCCGTAATCGGGAATAGTAAAAGCAATCATTTTTATTTGGCTATTTTCTCAAATTTATTTTCGTAATCACGGATACTTTGCCTGATAATTTCGAAAGCTGTTTTTTTATTCTGGAACTCTTCAACAACTACTGTTTTATGTTCCAGTCTTTTGTACTCTTCAAAGAAATGCTGCAATTCATTGATGAAATATTCGGGCATCTCTTCGATATCGTCTATGTGACTCACACTTATATCATTATCGGCTACAGCAATGATTTTGTCATCCGCTTCACCGGAATCAAGCATACGCATTACCCCGATAACCTTTGCTGAAACAATACAAAGTGGTTGAAATTCTATTTGGGAGAGAACAAGGATGTCGAGCGGATCGTTATCATCGCAATACGTCTGCGGAATGAAACCGTAGTTGGCCGGATAATAGAATGATGAATAGATAACGCGGTCGAGTTTCAAAAGTCCGCTTTCTTTTTCCAGCTCGTATTTTGCCCGTGAACTTTTGGGGATCTCAATTATACTGTTAATAACTTCAGGAACCCTTTCGCCAACGGGAACATCATGCCATGGATGGGTCATTATTTTTCTTTGTGTGGTTTATAATGAATAACTGTAGCTTTTTCTATGGTGATTATGCCACCCGAACCACTTTTTTCGAGTAAATCGTTCACCGAAACCAAAAATTTGTCAATTTTATCTTCGGTGTCAACAATTTCAATGACGATAGGCAGATCTTCGGATATATCCACCAGTTTGGCCCTGTGTATCAGGCTATTGGCACCGTACGACATCACACCCTGTGTGACGGTAGCTCCGGCCATCTTCTGCCGTTTAGCTTCAAATACGATTTCCTCATACAGCGGTTTGTGGCCAATTTTATCCAGTTCACCAACAAAAATGCGAAGTAATTTTGAATTTGTTTCCATGTATGTAACCTCCTATAAAATTTTTGCAGAGATAACTCCGGCATAAGATGCCAGCAGTCCGATAAAGAAACTGAAACCGGCATACATAGAGGCATAGAGAAACTGTCCATCTTGTAATAACGTCATACTTTCATAAGAAAAAGATGAAAATGTCGTAAAACCACCACAAAAACCAGTGGCAAGTAATACACGATATTCAGGAGATACAATACCTTTGGTGGAAAGAGCATAAATAACCCCAATGATGAAACAACCGAGGATATTGACGGTCATGGTTCCATATGGAAATGACGACAGAAAATTGCCTTGTACAAGTTGTGAAAGGAGATAGCGGGCCACACTTCCAAAAAATCCGCCGACTCCGACGAGTATAATGAATTTCATAATGATTTTGTTTCCTACTGTATGTAATTAATTCAGGTTTAATTTTGCAGCAGGAGTCATTAGTCACTTCAGGACGGTTAACGGTGAACTCCATCACCGAAAGAGCCAAATATAATTAATATACGTTTAATGACAAAGAGAATTCAGAATAAAGACAATTAGTAATGAATAATTTAAGAAAATGGGGGAGACAGATTTTTGGGGCCACAGATTTTCGCAGATAAAAACGGAATTTTAAATAAGGACGACCGACGACAAGTTTTTCCCTTATAAAGTCATACCGGACTCTTATCCGGTCTCTCTCTTATTAGGACTATGAATGTAATCCATGGGATACTCGTGAATTGAGACAATCTACAACCGGTCATCAAAAAAAAGAGATACTCAAAAAGTCCGAATGGGCTTTAACATGAATAGCCATGGGTAAAACTCGTGGAATAGTAGAAACATAATTCCAAACCCTGAAAAGGTTTAATAAATAAAGGGTCAAAACATAGAATTAACATCGATGTCATACCCGGCTGGATCGGGTATCCGGACAGGTGGGGTAAGTTATTTAGACATGACTTATGCATTTATATACAGCTTTTAACACGGTGGGCTCCACTTTAAAAGTGGTGTCCACCTGGTTACTCCCTCATTCCCATCTTATTTATTGTCTGAATCGCAGATTCTCACAGATGAATAGTTTAACGAAGATGCGAATCAACCATTTTAGATGCCGGAACCCTTTTGCCTTCTGCCTTTTGCCTTCTATATTCTATAGTCATTTTATGTTATCTTTGTTTACTAAAAGACGGTTTTGCAAAGCCTTCTACAACTAAATTTGGAATATAATTAAACACTGAAGAACAGAGAATTATGGTAACTGCAATTATTTTTTTGAATGTCGATCGTAATGAAATAAATGATGTTGCTGAAAAATTAACGGATATGCAGGGTGTTTCGGAAGTATACTCCGTAGGTGGACGATATGATCTTATTGCTATTGTCCGCATCAAGAGAAATGAAGATCTTGCCGACCTGGTGACGAACAAGATGATTAAACTGAAAGGTATTCAAAATACCGAGACGATGATTGCTTTCCGGGCCTATTCCAAATACGATCTGGAGCATATGTTTTCAATTGGCCTTGAGGAATAATATTACGTGCTGATCTACAAGCGGATTTCTCATCACTATAACCCGGCTAACTGCAATCAACAATGCGAACAGTCTACAGTGACCCGGTTTTATCCTATTTATAAAAGGAATTAACGATGGCACTATGGAAGGCGTTATTGCTGATCGGTGTTGGTCTGCTTACAGGCATCGTTAATGTCATGGCCGGGGGTGGGTCACTTCTGACAATGCCCATTCTTGTTTTTTTAGGCATGGACGGTCCGGTGGCCAATGGTACGAATCGTGTGGCCATATTAGCTCAAAATATTACGGCTACATTCGAATTCTTCAGAAAAGGATTTTCGGATTTTAAACTTAGCCTCACCCTCACGATTTGCGCGTTACCGGGAGCGGTCTTAGGAGCATACTTCGGGACTAAACTCGGAGGAATCTGGTTTAACAGGGTATTGGCTGCTATCATGGTGGTGGTAATGATCCTGATGGCACGCCGGGAGAAAAAATCCAACGATCCGAAGGATACTGAGGGAGAAATAAGCAAACAGCGGTTTTATGCTGCTCACCTCCTGATGTTTTTTGCCGGTTTTTACGGTGGGTTTATACAGGCCGGTGTCGGATTTATAATGATGGCTATTCTGCACAAAGTCCTCCGGCTGGATTTGGTGCGGGTTAATATGCACAAAGTTTTTATCGTCGGTGTGTACACGATCGTAGCATTGATCGTATTTGCCAGTAAGGGACAGATTGTCTGGTTAGCCGGTGTCTTATTGGCTGTCGGAAATGCCACCGGAGGTTGGATTGGAACCCGATTGGCCATTGGAAAAGGGGAAAAGCTGATCCGGATCATATTATATATCGTTTTGATTGCCATGGCGATCAAACTGTTGTTCTTTAGCTAAGCATTTTGAATTATTCTTATGCTGATTGCATTTACATCATAGAACACTACTAAAACTAAAAATCGGAATCTTTTATGAAGGTATTATACATTTATCCACACCCCGATGATGAGTCATTCGGACCGGCAACCGTCATGCATAAACAAATCAGACAGGGTCATGAGGTTTATTTATTAACACTTACCAAAGGTGGAGCGACAAAACAACGGCATCGTTTAAATTATTCCATTGAGCAGATGGGAGAAGTTCGGTTTGAAGAGATGCAGGATGTTGCCGAAGTTCTCAACCTGACCGGTATGACCGTGCTTGATCTGCCTGACAGCGGTTTAAAAGATATGAATCCGATCGAAATCGAAAAGGTGATAAAAGATCATATCACCAAACTTAAACCGGATGTTGTGGTTTCCTATAATGTTGATGGGATTAGCGGATTCCAGGATCATCTGGTCGCCCATGCCGTCGTTAAAAGAGTATATTGTGAACGGATACAGGAGAATAGCGAGTATCCCCGGCGCCTTGCTTTTTATGCGTTACGTGAAACAGGCGGAGTTGGTGGCGACTTTAATTTAAAGACTTCACCCGATGATGAGATCGATTGCGAAATAGAAGTGGATGAAGTAGACAAAGACAAAGGTCTGGAGGCGTTAAGATGTTATAAAACCTATCTGCCGGTTATTGAGAAAACCAACGTAATGGACCGGGTAGGGGAACCGGAATATTTTGAATTTTTCCGGGAGGATTATACGCCTTTTGCTAATGATTTGTTTGTGGATCTGGAATAAATATCCTGGAATCGTGGTGGATAATGTTATGAACCTATTTAGCCACAGATTTACGCAGATCGAAGCAAATCTAATTACGGCGAATGGAGACCTGTAACCGAAGATCTTATAACTTTATCCGTTCCGTGTAATCAGTGTCAACCGAGATAAATCGCGATTCTGAGATAACCGACACGCAAAGATTGACGTATGTATTATACTAATATCATAAGATAAAAATGACATCCCAAAAGTGGGCGATACAGGATTCGAACCTGTGACTTCTACCGTGTGAAGATAGCACTCTTACCTCTGAGTTAATCGCCCGGATCATTTTTTGAGTCGCTTATCTGAATATCGACAAATTGAAAATAATAAACCTGAATTCGAAAAGGTAATTTCCTCTCAAACATTAAGATGAATTACATTTCCCATAAATCCGAAAAGGTTATTTATGAAGCAATTCTTAATTTTTAAAAAAACACTTATTTAAATAGGTATGCCTATAATAAATTTATCTCTATATCTATTCCCTTGTTCCCAACGTCTCGTTGGGGACGCACGCCCCAGAAGCTCCGCTTCGAATAAAAAATGAAGACGGAGAACGGAAACCGGAGAACGGAGTTAGATTTTGTGTATTCAACAATATATTACACATGTACTCAGTGGATTTTCCGTTGGAGCGATGAATGACAATTTTGGGTGGTCGTCTTTTAGGCTCATAAACCAACCAAAGAATCAATCCACCAATACCACTTTGGGGCGTCATGCCCGGCCCCGATCGGGCATCCAGATGGATAGCGTATAATTTACAACCGTTCCATTAGAAATAAATGTTATTTTAATGATTTATTTTCCATCATTACCAACGAGACGTTGGGAACGGAGGTGGAGGTGCGTATAACTTATATAATCTCATTATGGAAAAATAATCCTGAATTGCCGGTATTAACTATTGCCCAACGCGTCGGTATTAAGGATGAAAAAAGATTATACCAATATTTGCAAACGCATATAGGCCATGGGTCAGTAACATTACGCAGAATGATTGAAAGCTACGATACAATACAAAGTGAGTAAAATTAAGGAACGAATGTTGTTGATCGTAATTAAATTAATTTGTAACTCATTATTAAATAACTAATTTGAATTCATAATAATGAAAAAGATATATTGGTTTTTCTTAGTAATTATGGCACTGGTAACCGCATGTGGTAGCGGACCAACTGATACCGGACCGGATTATTACCCGCCCCAAACGCGAATACTGAAAATAATAGTCCGGCCGGATACGGTGGCCCCGGCCGATACCGCTACGATTACCTGTATCATCGCAGATAGTACGAATAAACGATTTGGATTCTACTGGCAATTTAATGAATATGGCAATTATGGAACACCGGTCGGTGGAATAGATACGACTTTTGAAGGGAATCATGTTACTCTAACCTATTCCAACCATATCAAGTGGATAGCACCTGAAGTTAATAGAGGATTTGAGTTTGGACTTTGGGTAGATGATGGGTCAAGAGATTCAGCGGCGGTTGAAGGTACTTTTTCAATATTTATAAAATCAAAATAGCTATTGATGGGCTATTTATCGAAGTGAAGGACATGGGAATTATGTATTAATCATATTCTCGGAGAAATATACATGACTGAAAGAGGGGTTCATCAGCCATATATGTAAAAAATAAAAACTGAATTAGGGGTAAAAAATGAAAAACAAGTTAGCCCATGCGAAGGGAGTAACATCCATTTTTCACAGGGGAAAGCCATTTTGTTTGTGGGTATCATTGTCTAGTTCAGGGGGTTGTTTGTGCACAAACAATAAGTACCATACTAAATAGTGTGCAAAATGATCGTTTTTATAAGGACCATTTTCCAATTGAACGACCTGGTTTGTCCATCAATGGATTTGATAATAGAGGAGACAACGGACACGGATATGGATTGAAACAAATCCTAAATATTTCCTCGTTCCCAACGTCCCCCGTTGGGGACGCTCGTCCAGAAGCTCTGCTTCGAATAATGAAAATATAAGATATTGTGTCTTTCATGCCATTATAGTGATCCCTGCGTTATTATTCATGACTGTTCCTTTGCCATTTTAAAACCCGGAATCAACTTTGGTACCTCGTTTGCATAATCTTCATACCGCTGACCAAAATTCCTGCGGAGATCCTTTTCCTCAAAATAGACCCCAATCACAATGTATATAGTCATGCCAAGAGCCAGAGTCAGATGGCCGACAGTCATAAGCGGGATCGCCCATAATCCCAGGATTTGTCCGGATTGCAGGGGATGGCGAACTATTTTATACAGCCATGGCAATTGAAACGGCGGATCTGTGAATGTCCTTTGTCTGAATTCCCGGTAGACCTGCTGCAACCCAAATAACTCAAAATGATTGATGAAAAAACTTGAGAGCACGGCAATTCCGAATCCAGCCCCGAATAAGCTATATAATAGAATGACGCCGATCGTATTCTCCACTGACCAGATAATACCTGGCATCGGCCGCCATTGCCAGATTAACAGCATCAGGAAAAGACTTGACGAAAGCACATATGTACTGCGTTCCATAGATTCCGGAATGATCCGGGTCCAGTACTTCTTAAAGGACTCCCGTGCCATCACACTGTGCTGAATAGCAAATAGAGATATCAACAACACATTAATAACCAGGGCCAATAACGGCGAAGTTATGGTGCCATTATCCACTGTTTTCGGTACAACAATACCTCCCACAAAGGCAATGAAGTAGAAATATGTACCCAAAAACAGGACGTAACTCAATACACCATAGATAAAAATAAACATTCGTTTCATAAACCCATCCTATAGCTGCTTGTAAAATAAATTCCCACCATTCGTGTAATTAATTTGAATTAATTTTCTAATCTGCGAAAATCTGCGTTCTATCTTTCCGGTGGAATTTTAAGATTAAAGCGAAACAAGTTTTCAGGATCATATTTCTGTTTTACCTGCAGTAAGCGTTCGTAATTATCCCCGAAAACCGTTTGGGAATTATCTTCGTTAAAACCCGGGAAATTTCCGTATCCACCAGATGTCACCAGCATATTTCTGGCCTTGTGAATATTCTCCCTAACCCAGGATATATTTTGTTCATCATCCGCTGGATTCTCCCAGTTTGCCTCATAATTCAGCATGAAGCGCTTGTCACGGTGCCAGAAGGCGGTATCATCCGGTTTCAGACTTTTGATCGCTCCGCCCAGGTGCCAGATGTCGATCGTTGATAACTTAGAAGGGCAACTGTGGGTACTGTGATCAATCAAATTGATAATCTCCTCATTGAGTTCATCCACATAAACAGACTTCCAGTAATAACGGTGTCCGTCCGGGTATTCCTCATCAAGTAGTGTTTGAAGCTTGGCATAGGGCATTTTACCACTCATATCCACAATAGGATCGGCAAATTTAACGAGCGTTTTTACATCATTTTCCGCATGCGACAAATCCCCACAATGACATCCGTAAAGAACTAATGCCGGTTTCGACCAATATTTTCGGGGGAAATCATCCGTTTCGGGGACAAAGGCTGTGAAAGCCAACATGCTGATATCATTGCTCGCCGATTTGGTGAATTGTTTAAAAAGTTGCAATCCATCCGCGATAAATTCTTCCGGGTACCAGGCAAAAACCGCATAAACATCCGGGCCGATATCATACAATTGATATTCAAATGAGAGCACCACGCCAAAATTCCCGCCACCACCGCGAATGGCCCAGAAAAGATCCGGGTGATTTTTGAGATCCACGAACAGGAATTCACCTTTTCCGGTAACAATCTCGATAGACGTAACATTATCGCTGCTCAATCCATATTTCCTGCGAAGATGTCCAAGTCCGCCATTGAGCGTCAGGCCGGCAATACCGGTTTCTGAAACGATACCCAGGGGAGTGACTAAGTCGTATTTGCTGGTCTCCCTGTCGATATCGCCTAATGTAGCACCGGCCATAGCCTTGACCATTTTCTTCTGAGTATCCACAAAAACTTCATTCATATCCGAGAGATCTATGACCAGTCCGTTATCTATTATAGCCGATCCGGAGACATTATGTCCGCCACCCCTTACCGATATGGGCAGATCATATTCCCTGGCAAAATTAATGGCATTGATCACATCCGATTTGCCCAGGCAGCGGGCGATAAGTGCCGGATGACGATCGATCATACCGTTCCATATCATTCGTGATTGGTCATACGATTCATCGCCAGGCATGACGAGCCGGCCGTTGAACTGTTCCTTAAGAACTTGCAGGTTCTGCACGCTCAAAATATTTTGGGCATTATTCTTCATAAAGCTCTCTCTTGATTATGATATAGTTGACAGAAGATTGCGAAAACCCAGGCTGATCCTGAATGTTCTTATCCGGTGAGATAATTAAAACATGGAACACATGACACGACAAGTTCGCAATAATCCTATAAATAAATTATCCGATAAAAAAAGGAATAAGTCAAGTAGTAAGATACTGTTAATATGATATATATATAAAATATGTTAAATCAAAAAAACTCCAACCTATTAAAGGTCTTATACTTATTTAGATGTTTATTCCTCGTCCCTAATGATTGATTCTGGGAATTATATATACCTGGCATGGGGAATGTTACTAACCCTGTGTCCTCCGTGCTTTCCCTGCGCACCCTGTGGTTATTTATTTTGCCACGGATTTTCGCAGATTAAAGCGGATAACACAAGTTCCCATAGTCTTGTAGGGGACGCTCACCCCAGAAGTTCTGCTTCGAATAAAAAAGGAAGACGGAGAACGGAAACCGGAGAACGGAGTTAGATTTTGTGTATTCAACAATATATTATACATGTACTCAGTGGATTTTCCGTTGGAGCGAGGAATGACAATGTTGGGTGGTCGTCTTTTAGGCTCATAAACCAACCAAAGAATCAATCCACCAATACC
>DATFMH010000093.1:0-49814 GCA_035267045.1 Balneolales bacterium | reverse complement strand
AAAATGACAGTATCTGGATCCTTGATCATAACGACCGTGCTGTTGAATTTTCAAAAGCAGCGGATACTAAAAATATTATTGCCCTAACCCAATCTGTTGTAAAAAATTATATGGTGTATTTAAAAGGAATAGATTGAGATTATTATTTGGTATGAAAATAGTGAGAAATAGAAAAACCGTATAAATTATATCTATACACATTACTGGTAGACATTTCGGATTTAATATTTAAGCGCCAGTATTTGGCAATAAGTGTTTCCAAATTAAAATTAGTAGTAAAAAATATCCCGCTTTCATTGTCATTTTTAATCATAATTTCCGTATTAAAATTGAAAAACGGGATCAAATTGTCTTTCTGATAATCAAAAAATATACCAGCTCCTGTAATGGACAGATTATGTGGAGTCCAGTAAGGATTACCACGTCTGTGTTCGTTTTGTGCATCAGCATAAGATAACATTACCAGGGGTTTAAAGTTGTAATGTCTATTCTTCGCTAAAGATAAATAAACCTTGCCTAACCATTCAAAAGACACATTATTATCTGAAAACCAATTTCCTATTATACTCTGAGCATATAATAGCTTTTGATTTAGTAATGGAACTTCATTGTAAATCTGTGTTTTAAATATTCGGAACTTTCTACTAAGCGCGGGATTAACAAATAAAGGTTGATAATTAATTTGCAAAGTAGTAAAGAAAATGGTCCTGTTGGTTGCAGCCGTAAAACTTACGTCCGGCAAAATCATTTGATCGTTAAACACTATTCCAGCACCAGCCATATAAGTAAAACGAGAATTCCTGCTTTTGTTTCCCAGGTGATATTTTAAACCTGTGATGTTACTATGAATCGTATTGCGTCTTACTTCATTATCCACGTAATAATATTTGACATTTATTTGTTGTTTCAGATTTTTTCTATTCCAGGTACTGCTAAAGCCAATTTTACCAATGGTGTTATCAAAGTTGTCATTCGCAAATGTAGAGGAAAAAGTCGGTGCTAATCCATTTTCTATCCTGTGACGATACCTGATTTGCTTTTGTACATTTTGATTAAAAAGATCCGGATATTTTTCGAGGATTTTTAATCTTAGTGTGTCCGATAAATAAGTCATCTCAGTTCTAACCCTTTTTACAATATCGTCATTAACCTTATTATTTTTAAACAATGGATAGAGAATTCTTAAACCGGTATTTAATTCTCCCTGATCTAAATAAGCACGACCTATATAAGTCCGCAGGGATTCATTATTACGATCATTTTCAAGATATTTCCAACTATAATAATTGAAATCCCTATATCGTTTTTCGTCCAATAATTTTTGAAGGATAGTCCTGTGATCAAATTTATTAGCGAATTCAGCCCAATAATCTCCCTGTTTTACATTATGACTATTATAGACATAGACATTGGCAATATTCCTTGCCAGAGGTATTAATTGTTGATATGATTTTTCCGGAAATTGTTGTAACAAATTGAATATTTGTTTTGGCTTATCATACCATACAGAACGTCTTAATGTGTAATAATAAAGTGTATCCGAATCAGGATGCACTTTAATCAATCCTAACAATAACTTTTTTGTCTCCGGCCAATCATCTTTTTTTTGATGTAACCTGATAAAAGCGATCTTATATTTGTCATTATCAGGTTGTAAAGACAATGCTCTCCTGCTCCAAATATCTGCCCACATTCCAGGTGGATTCCCCATTTTTTGAGTGACATAGTCATACAGTTGTAATGTTTCGATATCATGATACTTATCCCATCTCTCTTCAATAATATCCCATATCACCATGGAACTATCCTGCCAGGAATAAAGATTGAGTAAATGATCAACATCGTCTTTATACCATGGTGGAAAATAAACTATCCTGTCTTTCAATATATTTTTGGCATACGTCAGCCGATTACTTGCTTCAGCAAGTTTTATAACATCATTCTGCACAATATGTGAATCAGGATGCTTTTTAAATGTCAAAAGTGCTTTTTGTAAACGATGATAAGATTGTAATGAATCATTATACACCGTAACGGATGGTGTATCATGTAAATCCTGTTCATAACGGTCTATCGCCTTCTTAATGATAGCATTTTGCCGTTTACCTGATTTCATAATTTTTCCGCTGTATAGAGGCAGAGTCAGATATTTTGATCGGGATGCAAACTGGAATAAATAACCATTCCATAAAGGCACTGAAGCGAGTGTATCGCTTTGCTTACGGATCGCCTTTTCCAGAATAGTAACATCCTTCCGTGGAACATAAACATACCAGTATATCTTCCCGGTATCCTGTTCACTTGATAGATTCAAATGTATGAGTGTTACTGTACTATCTTCAAATCTTCGTTCTACTAGGCTGCTTCGCCAATTAATAACTTTTGGGACAGCTTCTGATACAGTCTCATACCGAATCAGGGGATTATTTCTTTTAGTCTCAATTAGCCTTTTTTTAAATACTTCATATAAACCTACTTTTTTATCGGCATATTTATGCCAACCAAGACTATGAATATTACGAGGATCAAAGTTACCTTCACCTCCCAGTGATGGTAAATCGTATACGTCATCCGGATGGATAAAATGATTCCAAATACCAGTATAGATATATAAACTCTGTTGATTGAAGATGGAAATAACATTATCGACATATCCATCAGAGATTCTTGGATAATCAAATAACCAGTTAGAATAGGGATCCAAATCAAACTCACGCCCATTGCCTTTAGGCACTTCATCAAGATACAGGCTGCATAAATACCTAATAGAGGGCATACCCTTAACAAGGCTCTGAATACCAACAGAGTCTATATAATCATTAGGTGGAACATAGGTAACCGGTAAAGGTCCGATATTATCAATCTTCCATCTCTTTTTGGCTGTTTCTATCGCAGCTTTCATATAACGTTCGTCACTCCAATTGTTCAACAGAAGCGATACATGATTATATCCATGAAATCCTAATTCTAAACCTTCTTTTTTTGCCTCATTAAGCAACCATAAGCTAGCATCCATTGCTCTGTTATTAATATCAATTTTACCATGCGTCCATTGCTTAAAATCGAAAGGTGGTGTGATTTCATTATTGTAGTTAAAAACTAACATACCTGTATATTTCAGATTCATTGAATCCGCTAAAGCTGACATATCACGCCACCAAACTTTACTTACGAAATTTGCATCAGTAAGATCATATTCCTTATCTATAGGGGGGCTTTTATAATTATAAAGAGGTTGAGGGAAATCGTCCAGGAAAATAGAACTGACATTAGCAGTTGGGTAAGGGATATCTTGCAGTCCTTTAATAATATTAGAGAATATAATACCACGGAACCTTTTTCCGGTAAGGATATACGTATTATAATAATCAACATAACCCATTCCAATTTTTTTCTCAATTAAAACGGGATAGGTCGTATCGCTCGATGCTGATAAAATTTTATCCAATCCATTTTCAAATTCATTTTTGTGATAACCATTATGAATGCTTCCCATCTCAGGTTTAAGTCTTTTATATTGTAATCCGGGTAAAACTTTTTTATTAAAATAAATGCCTTTTGCTGTTGTATCCATTTTACCCATCGCATCTGGCTTAATTCCTACTAAGGGTTCTATACGCTGATCCCAAACCGGTTGTACAACAATCAACAAGTTTCCCGCTGCTACAAAGCCTATGATTTTTTTTAGACTTTTTGTTGAGATATTTCCCAAATCACTGACTGATAAACAAATGATATGAGTTGAAGTTGGTATCTCAAATTGATCATTATTTGTTATAACATCAAAGGTTCTGTAGGTAATTTTAGTATATATCAATGTCCAAATTATATTTTTTGTTATCTCTATACTTGCTTCATCTTTATCATTCTTAACGATTAATACCAACGGTTCATCGCTTTTTGATAATTTATTATTAATATAATTTCGTTTCTGAACATACCCCGGATCTTGACTCTTTGTCTCTGCATTTAACTGTGAGTTTATATCACAACCAATTAAGGATATGAGTAATGATATTATCGATACACTAAGACCAATTCTAAATTTCAACATTTTCTCATCTCGTATTTGAGGGAGGGAATAGTATGGATTTCTGTGAATTATTTTGAGTGTTATTTATCAATTCATAAACAGTAAATTCAGGTGATTTATAGTATACCTTAAGATTATTATATCCTTTGTATTTATAATCGAATACCCATTCATTCATGGAAAGCATAACCTTTTGTTGATCCGGTATCACACCTTCGGATAACCATGAATAAGGTGGATTTTCTATAAATATGAATAAGTTTGTTGTTCGAATATTATCCAGCAATTTAGGTCTCTCGTCTATCGGCAAAACTTTATACAGAGAATCCATTTTTCGGTAATCGGATAGGAAATAGCTATAATCCATAAAATAATGGCGATTTTTGGCTAACGTAGAATCTATAGATGGGGCTATAATAGTATATGTATAGGGTAGATAATTCCGGTTAATTTTATAATACGCTTTAAAAAAGTGGTCAGTTCTTTTTTTTGATGTAACCTGAAATGGATCTGATTGATCTGTATAATTATATGAGAAAGCTAAAACAGTTATCACAATAATTGATTCAACGAATATCCAATACTTCCCGGATATCGCAAATACAACTCTTATATATTTGTATAGATACCAAATTATGATCGATATATATATCGAAAGGAGGATCACATACAGGGTATTCAACTGATCGTAATCAATTATTTTATCAATACTGTCATTTTCCAGGACATAGATAAATGCAAGAGTCATAATGATTATATCAATCGATATGTTTATTTCATTTTTAGTCCTGTGATTGGTTATTTCGAAAGCAATATGTTTTAATATGAATAACGTCGAAATGCCTAACGCTATTAAGCTTATTATCTTTATTGGTATAACAATTTTATCGGGTAAAAAACTATAGATGTTAGTAGCAAATAATTGACTCTTAAGAAAGGTGTATATACTGACTTTACTTGTATACAAATATTTACTATAAATTAATACAATGACTACACAAGCAGCAGCAACAATGTAAAAGCTATTTAAACGATTATTCAAGCGACGATAAAGGTTTAATGCTGCAATTTGAAGTAAGGCTAACACTACAGTTACTAAAAATATAAACACATTAGTAAGTCCGACTGCCAATAATCCAAACAATACGATATAATTTATATGTCTGTTTTGAACTACTAATTTACTTCCCATCAGTAGTAAAACCGGGAGTGCAAAACTGAGTGACAACATCAGGGAATTTGCTTCTATAAAATAATCGGAGGGTATCGGAAATAATTGACTAATGAAAAAAATGTAAATTATTGCACCTGTTAAGGGTATAAGGGTACCTTTTTCATCAATTATTTTACCAGACACCCAGGTGATCAATACCATTATCCAGGCATTAATAAAAATTCCGAAAATATGTAATATTATTTCCGGTTCTACATGAACGGCAAGTGATAATAAATCTACTAATGCAAATAATCCGGCGGCAGAGGGGACATTTCCAAAATAATTCTGCAACCTGATCTCTTTTACCCTGTTAATATTAAAGAACCATTCCCTCGATAAAGGCTCGGCATATTCAAATACTGCGTTAATTTTATAGATATATACAATACCTATAATAATTATAAGCAAAACAGCGACAATAAATAGGCTATGCCTTTGTGTTAGATTCTTTTTGACCTTTTTAAATGTGATAATGCTATCACTCTGCCTGAAACTCTCAATAAAGCTGATATGTAAAAAAATAACCTGGTTTTCGATTTTTTTTAAATAATCAATGAGATTATTGGGTTCGTCCTTCCATACTCTTTTTATAATTAATATCATAATAAGCGAAGCAACTATGCTTATCAGATCATAAAGGTGCAAAAATGATAATAATGTAATAAGCACCAATAGTAAACCTCCCATGCCTAACCAGGATAAGACAATTCTATCAAACAAGTCATATTTACTAATTGATTGAAAATAGAGCGGGGCAATCCAAACAAATAATATGACAACTATTATAACAAGTCTGAATGTAGCGTAAAGTACTTGAATAGTATAAGAATCCATTATATAAAATCGATTTCTTGTTTATTTTCTTGAAGAATATTTCCCTAAATAAAGCTTCTAAAGTATAAATTTTACTTTGTGGCATTTAAATTGATTGTTCCTATGAAATATGAAATTCCGAGCGTATCGAGTCTCTTTTTTACGGCTTGTCTCAGAGATTCTGTATTAGCATAATCAACAATAAAGAATGGTTTATGTATTTGTTTTTGATAGTACCTGATCATATCGACATCCTCTTGATATTTTTTTTCTGTAGCTAAATGGTAGGTATTTGTAGTAAAATCATACGATGTTGCAACATCCTCCACTAACATGGCATCAATAAAATTCTTGGTTTTGTCCACCAGGAAAAATCCTGCATTTTGAATTATATATTTCCCTTTATTCTTGTCATGTATATTTCTAATCAATTCAATCATATAAGGTTGTAAGTATGATCTATTTGTATATGACGCAACATCATCTATTGTATCCAGAAATAACCCGTCAAATCCTTTTTTCATAATATCCGGAATCACTGTATTGACTATTATGGATCGAGATATGGAATCTTCAAGATCTATATATGGACTATTCCAATTTTCATTAATACCGATAAATCCTCTTTTCTCAAGTAATGAATAATACCACCGTGAAGGATTGACTTCTCCCAAACTTATATATGCAATAACTTTTATATTGTTTTGCCTCAGGCTCAAAACATCCGATCTCGTATAATTATCCGGTTCAACAATAACCATATCTTCACCAATCAAGTCTGAAGAATTGACTTTACCATAGTCTACATAAAAGGATATCAGACTATTTTTTTGATTGCAGCTTATTAAACCTGTCATAAATAGTACGATCAGAATATAGTTTATAAATCCATTCATATAAATTGATTACGATTAATCATATACTACTATTCTAATATGCTGAAAAGTAGAAGTAATCCATTCGATGGAATGATTTTGTTATATACCATCCGGTTAACAATGCAAAAACGACAGAACCGGTAACTAAGCCTGTAATTGCATATTCAGGTGAAATTAAACGGCTCATTATAAAACCAATTGAAAAATTAGAAATTAGACTTATTAATAAACTAAAAACGACATATCCAGGACGAGCTAAGGTAAAACAATAAAGGGTATGTAATAATCCTATTGAAAAAAAGATATAACCTAAACTAGCAAGCCAAAAAACATTACTCGTGATGGGGCTGGCAAAAAAGTCCTTAATTAAAGGATATTCATTACCATATGGTTTTAAGCTATGAATTGCATAATATGCAGCCATTACAGAGATGATATTCATACCTATCAATATTAAAACCTGATGTTTATACAATTTCATAAAGTAAGCGTTGAACTTCGGTATCTGGTCGTAAGTTGCTCTCTTTTGGAAGTATTGAATACGTTCAGAAAATAAATGGATATCGTATTCCAACACACCTACAGTTGCTATTAAACCCAAAAGTGCCCAATCCATACCTAACTCATAGGGTGTATTAAACCAGATAATAAAAGAGGTTGGCGGTTTGCCAGTGGACCAGGCTATAATTCGATCCATAAAAATAAAACTGAAGTATAAAATTCCATATAGGAAATATCGATAATTGCGATAATAGATCACTTCTATTTGTGGTAATATATCAGCTGTATCTTTTGGATTACTATGAGTCATTTTGGAGAAATAACTCCTCATGTAGAACACTAATATCAAATCTGTTGCTCCTAATCCCATCCATTGAGCTATATACATATTTAAATGCATCAACTTGATACCAGTGACAACTAATCCGGTACCAATAATTACCGCAATGGTGATACTCTTTATTTGCTCAAGTGTATAAAGTACCGATGATAATAGTATCATAAAGCCAATTAGACACCCATAAATTACTGATAGAGTAACCATGTTTATTGGATAAAAATAAAAAAGCATATTCAAAAAATAGAAGCACGATTGACTGCAAATTATGGTTATCCCCCCAATGAGAAGAATCTGCCTTGTTAGTTTTTTAGCTAAACCATAATCACCCATTCCGATATATCTGTTTATTTCCCGACCTATAACCTGAACGAACCCACCTGTTATAATAAATGAACTAATCACCCCAATGGCTATCATAGTAGCCTGTGCTTTATTTAAATGAATCCATGCCCATAATGAATAATCGAAGATAAATAATGACGCAATCTGACTTAATAAAGGAATTGTCACGAGTAACCCTAAACCATAATATTTTAAAAATGATATAATATTATCCAGTAATACGCTTTCATTAAAATCACTATCGTTATTTTCGATTACTGATGTTCTATATTTTTCATTCTTGAGAATTCTGTAAATCTCACTGGCCAGATCATATAAACTCTTATAACCAAAATCCTGTAAAACATCTTTTTCACGGATTCCAATCGATTCAATGGTAGCAGCTACAGCCCATACACTTACAGGATTCCCAATTAATCCATGTATATGCTGAGCCAATGTGTCAATCTTGGAATCATCTTTCTTAATCGTTGCAAATTCAATGTTGTTCATTAATATGGCGTAATAAATAATTAACTGATGGCAAGGTTATCTTTATCTTATCTTTCTGTGTTTTTTTTTGTAATAATTCCTGAAATATATTTTTGTAATGTTGCACAAAATGTTCTTTTGAAAATTCTTTTATGACATTAGCCCTGGAATTGACAGACATCTCATTCCTCATCGCATCATCTACTAATAATAGTAGAACAGCTTCGGCTATATTGTTGGGATCTCTTGGCTTACATAATATTCCATTGTCTTTCAATATTTCACTAATGCCACCTACATCAGTTGCCACTACGGGTTTACCACAGCTCATAGCTTCCAGTAGTGTATAAGGTACTCCTTCTGATATTGAGGTCATTAAATAAATATCCCCCTCATTATATGTTTCTCTTGGATTGGCATGGTAACCTGCAAGTTTAAAATTTTCTTCAATGTGCAGTCTTTTTATCAGAGCTTGACATTTTCGAGTGTAATCCGGATCAATATCCAGGCTCCCATAAACGATAAACTGTACATCATGTATTTTCCCACTGACAATCTCACAAACTTTTATCATTGTTTCTATATCCTTCAATGGAAAAATATGACTAACAGCAACGACAGTCTTTGTATTATTTAATTCTTTAGGTTTTGGTCCCGGGACAAAATATTGTGTATCTACGCCATTAGGAATTACTTCTATTTTATTGGCCTCAGCACCGAAAGTAATTTCCCAGTTCTTATTAAAACCTGATACCGGCAAGATCCGATCAGCATAATGATATGCGGTGCCGGTAATCAATGTTGCCATATCAAGTAAAATTTTCTTGGCGGAATATGAAAAATTTGTGTTACTTATGTTGATCAACCGTTCTCTTATGAAAACACCATGATCAATAACCATATAAGGTATTCCATATTCAAATTTAGCAACTATGGATGGTATTACAGGAAACCCTGCCAACGTACTCATGCTTAAATTAATTTGTGGTATTGATGCCACAATCGGCATCATAAAATGATACAACCAACGCATTCCGTAAGTCATATCTAATAAATGTGGCGTTTCTGTACTACTGCTTGTTATTGTTTTATCTGTATATTCGAACAAGAATTGTTTGAAATGGTCCCATGTTGAAATATGGCTTAAAGTCATTTTATAATCATAATATTGGAAATACTTCCAAAGACCATAGATAACCTGTCCTGATTCAACAGATTTGGTAACGGGGTCTTTTAAACATTCAATGAAATCTTTAAAAATGGGACGAAAAAGATTATCAATATCGTTTCGTGTTGTCCTAAGCTTTCTTTTTAAATAATAAGAAAAAGGTGGTTCAGCATTATAGTAAACGACAGTATCTTCTGTTACCCACAGTGGAATGTTATAGACAGCTTTTATATTTGAAGGCAGATTATACCGGATCTTATCCTGGGAACTGTTTGAAAGTGCAAAAATAATAAAATCAATCTGGCCATTTAACTCCTCACACAACATCTGTGCCCAGGTGGAGACTCCACCACCTTTATATGGATAAGATCCTTCCGTAGCTAGTAGTACCGTAGGTCTCTCTGCAACATCCATTCAGAATGTATTTCTTTGATTATAATTTTTATTTCAGTTATCTGTTGAACAGTATAATATTGAAAGACCCTATTTACTTGTTTTCTATTAAATTATAACATTACTATAGGGCCAACTTTTGGTCATTCTTTATTGTAGCAACACTTAGCATATTGGCATATAATACATTACGATTTAAAGTCATTTCATTATTAACTGTTTATA
Source organism: Balneolales bacterium (assembly GCA_035267045.1). Classification (GTDB taxonomy): domain Bacteria; phylum Bacteroidota; class Rhodothermia; order Balneolales; family DATFMH01; genus DATFMH01. Next base: position 39,434 of record DATFMH010000093.1, on the reverse strand, counting down.
ATTTAGTTACCCGACATCAGTGTTCGATATTTTGAAAATATTTTTTCCCATGTATGTTCGGCTTTTAATAATTTCTTTTTGGATTGTAATTCCTCTGACCAGTAAACCTTATTATTCCAAACGGTCATTAGCTTATTCACAAGAACTGTTGCCGGCTCATGTTGTTCAATAAAAAGGCCATATTTTGCATTGGCATCACCTGCTTTCCATCCAAAAGGCAGCACATTTTGAGATAAAGCTTCAAAAAGGACTAAGGGTTGAGATTCATTATAGCTGGTTATACAAAGGGCATCAAACTTGTGTATATAATTAATCGCTTTCTCATTCCATATTACTTCCAAATAATGATAATTTTTGGCTTGCTTATTTATTTCGTCCTCCAATCCAGCTTCACCGGCAAAACTTAACATCATTATAAAACGAACGTTTATAAGTCGATAGTTGTGCATAGTTTCTATTACTTCAAAGAAGCGCATTGGATTTTTCATCTTAGCACATCTTCCAACCCAACCAATAACCATATCATTACGCGTCATATCTGCTGGCTGATCGTCGATTAGATGATGATTTATTCCATTCGGAATATAAACCGGACTATTGGCGCCAAGGGTTCTCTGGTAGTTTAAATTGTGCTGAGATACACTAATTGTTTTGTAAGCTCTTAAATAAGTTTCGTGTGCGAATTGTTTAAAAATACTAACCACTTCTCTCCTGTTATACTTGGCATTCTCCAACATGTATCCACATTCTAAAGCAACCGCTCCCATTTCAATTTCTTTCCAATAAACTGCATGCTCAGTTAATAATAGAGGCTGTTTATAATAAGTTGCAAGCTGTGTCCCAAGCCAACCTGCAAATCCAGTGTTGGTTACATGTATCAATGATACAGATCTCATAAATAACTTAACGGTATCAATTATTGTATGGCTCCACGGGTATCGAAAATAATACCAATCATTAGCTAAATCGGGTAGTGAAATTCTTTTAAATTCAATTAAATTAGGTGGAATTTCATAAATAGCCTGATCTATATTCAGTGTTACATAAGGCTCAGAGGCTATCTGTAATATCAGAATGTTGCAATCTGAAAACGCATGTAGGTATTGATGAACCCATTCGCTCACTCCTCCTCTATACCAGGGATATGTACCCTCAATGATCAACAGTATTGTTTTCTTCATGATGAATATTGTCAATTGAGATTTGTTTCTTTTAAAAATGCGACAATATTATCGGAGATCTTAGTGAGTTATTTATAATCTAATTTCTTCTAAGGTATTGGCTCTATTCATTTGAAATAGAGGTATTTATAATATTTACAGATCATTTAATTTACATTTATATCTTTTACATAACCCTTAAAAATAATTTCTTCACTCAATAAGTTACTAATTGACAGGGAGAGTAATTTTGAATTCTGTCCCTTCTCCTTTTTGTGATTGAACCTCAATTTTACCTCTGTGCATTTCAACAAAACGTTTTACAATATTTAGTCCTAATCCTGTACCTTTTTCACCATGTACTCCGGGTCTCCTTATTTTATTATACCGCTCAAATATTACAGGTAAATCATTTTCATTTATTCCTATGCCATTATCACAAACAGAGATAATTATCTCATCGGACTGCTTCTGATCACCGTTTTTAGAACAATACCCAACATCTATCTCTATTTGTCCACCCAGCGGAGTATACTTTAAAGCATTGGATATCAAATTGCCTAAAACCTGATTCATTTTTTGTACATCCATTTGTACCCTGGGAATTTTATTCTCCAAATTAACAAACAGATCAATTGACTTGGCGTATGCCGATGACTTATGTAATTCGATAATTTTACTTATCAAATCCGAAACATTAACTTTCTCCAGATTAAGGTTCATCCCACCTGATTCAACGAAATCAACTTCCAGAACATCATTTACAAGTTTAAGCAATTCTCTGCCACTACGCTCAATCATCTGCATCATATTTTTTAGCTCACCCTTGGATAAATCTTCCTCATTCTGAATCATATTAGCAACACCGATGATACCCGTTAAAGGATTCCGAATATCGTGGCTGACTATTCGCATTACCTCATCTTTTGTCCTGTTTAGTGACTTAAGGTTTATTTCACTTCTTTTTAGTTCTTTTATGTATTCTCTACGCTCTTTCTCAAGCTTCTTAAGTGTCAAATGAAGCTCAATACGAGCTAACACTTCTTCCCTGTGAAAAGGCTTAGTAATATAGTCTATGCCCCCTGCTTTAAACCCTTTGATTTTAGATTCCGCGTCCGAGAGCGCACTTAAAAAGATAACCGGTATCTCACACAAATCAGGATTCTTCTTAAAAATCTCACATACTTTAAATCCGTCCATATCCGGCATCAGAATATCTAATAAGATAAGATCCGGTTTTCTCTTTGAAGCGAGATTTAATGCATCGCGACCGTTAAATGCCGCAATAACTCTATACCCGGCAGCTCTTATTAATTGTGACAGAACCTGAACATTGTGTTGAGTGTCATCTACTATCAGGATGGTGGTTGATTCCTTCTCAATATTCATAATCGGAAATATTTTAAATTTATAACCATAATGATATTATATATCTGGATATAATATTATCTGATTAGTTATTCATGGATTTATTCAACATGGTAATAAAAAAGTAATCCGAACGGTGTACGGCATTTTTAATACGCTTCGCTGCTATATTATTTTCATTGGTTACTTTTTCCATGCCTTTAACCAGCCAGTTTAATTCCTCCATATCCTGCCATTCAAGAGCGTCTTTTAAATTCGTTTTTAGCTCCTCCGGTAGTTTTTCTATTTCCCGAATGGTATCCTGGATTATCTCTGTGATGGTTTTTTCTTCCATTTGTTCATCTTCGAAAATATAATGAACGTTAGTATGCTTATGGATCAGTTCAAATATTTCTTCCTCGGTAAAAGGTTTACGCAGAAAATCATTAAAGCCCATATTGATATAACTTGATCTTGAATCTCCAACCCCACTTGCAGATAGGGCGAATATTACTGTATCAGACATGGTATCCATTGCCCGAATCTTTTTCATGACTTCAATCCCGTTTGTATCTGATAAGTGTTTATCAATAAATATGATATTGGGCTTAAATATCTCACACTTCGTAATTGCTTCACTACCACTTGAGACTTCTTCACACTCAAAACCCACTTGAGACAGCATCACTCGCAAAACGGTCCGGTTATATTCAACATCGTCTACGATTAATACTCTATAAACGTCATCGCCCTCTATCGCTTTCACCCTGCTGAATTTGTTATTTAGCGAAATAGCCGGCTTATCAACTGCTTTAACAGGTAAATACAATTTAAATTCAGAACCTACCTTCCATTCACTTTCTACAATTATATCCCCACCCAGCAATCGGGCAAGCCCCCTCGAAATAGAAAGGCCTAATCCTGTACCCTCACTATTTTCACCGGCAACTTGTACAAAAGGCTCAAAAATATTATTCAACTGTGATTCAGGTATTCCTATTCCGGTATCCGTTATACAAATGCATAGTGGTATAAAACCGGGTTTATTTTTCCCCCCATTTTCATTCACATGAATGGTTATACTACCATTATCGGTGTATTTCATGGAATTACTAATAATATTGATTAGCATTTGTCTTAATTTACCAATATCGGTTCGAATATAAATTGGAAGGTTTTCACTTTTATATAACCGGTATTCCAAGCCTTTTTCACGGCTTCTCAAAATGAAAAGATTATAAATTTCATCCAACAGATCATGCAAGTTCACATCTTCGAGGTTGATCTCTGTCTTACCGGCTTCTATTTTCGACAAATCGAGGATATCATTAATCATATTTAACAAATGCATCCCACTCCGATACATATTGTCTATATATTCTTTCTGATATTCTGTAATGGATTGATCTTTAGCCAAAATCTGTGAATACCCCAGAATAGCGTTTAGCGGTGTCCTTAACTCGTGGGTCACATTTGCCAGAAAAGTTGATTTGGCCTTATTAGCCAATTCAGCCTCATTACGGGCTTTTACAAGATCGTCAATCCTTTCAGCCACAATAATGACGCCATTCACATCTCCCTTTTTATCTCTCCATGGATGCATTGCCCATCGGATATATATATACCCGTTATTAGGCAAGTTAAAGATATCTTCCGATTTTGATAATATTTCCCCATCCAGACAACGGTGCATATATTGAACCCATTTAGAATCAAGCCAGGGATACAATTCAAAATAGGTATTACCAATAATCGATTTTACATGTTTGGGTTTGTAATCCACCAGCCATCTTTTACTGCAGGTAATAAACTTTAAATCGTTATCCAACAGAGCCATTGGTACCGGAGCGTTTTCAATAGTATCACGAAGTTGTTGTCGTTCACGCATTAAAGCTTTTTCGGCAAGTACACGGTCAGTAATATCCTGAGCATTGCCAATAATATATTCGATACCACCGTGCTGTTTATATTTAAAATTTCGATACGCCAGAGTAATGAGCTGACCTTCACGGTTTTTTAAATCAATGGTACCATGAACAACCCTTTTTTTTCTAATATTAGCCAGATACCTATTCAATTTTCGCTTGTCTTCCGGAAAAAAATATTTTTCAAGATTTTGTCCAACCATATCGTCAACAGAATACCCAATTGTCTCAGACACGGCCTTATTCACCGATAATATTTTTCCGGATAAATCGTGGGTAAATATCAATCCCCGATTATACTCTATCAGGTTACGATACCTTTTTTCACTTTCTTCAAGTTCAATTTGTGATTTTTTTATATCCGTTATATCACGGGCGAATATATATAATCTTTTTTCCTTTTCTTCCAGGGTTATACTTAATGAAAACCATTTATAGCTGCTGTCTTCTCTTTTAAAACGTATTTCTATTGGATGGACAGGAATATTCTCTTTTAGTTTTTTAATCTTCCTTCGTATAAGATGTATATCGTCCGGATGAATTAACTTTAATATGTTTTGAATTGCAATGTTTGAAATATCATAACCAAGTACACGGGTCCACGATGGGTTTAAATCAATGAATTCCCCTTCATAATTCAAGATCGCAATTAAATCACGTGATAATTCAAAGATACGGTCTCTTTCACGTTCAGCCTTTCGACGTGCACTGACATCCCTGAATATAGCCCTTATTGAAATGATGTCACCACTTGAATCATATTTACTGTTAAGATTTCCCTGCACATCAACTTTTAAACCTTGTTTAGTTATAAAAGCTGTCTCTAACAGTTCTATATTTTTGCCAGATAGCAGATCTTTGTAAACATCCTGGAATTCTCTTTTTTGATCCGGATAAATAATATCCAAAATATTCATTTTCCGGGACTCTGATTCACCATAATTAAGTGTTTTAAACCAAACGTTATTTACATATATAAACCCACCTTGGGGATCCATATTGACGATCATATCGTTGGCATTATCTAACAGATCCCGATAACGCTCCTCGCTCTCCTGTAGGGCTAATTGTGATTTTCTCCGTTCGATGGCATAGCGAATGGAACGTTCCAATAATTGGGCGTGCAACTGATTTTTTAACATATAATCAGACGCACCCGCTTTCATGGCCGCGATATCTATTTCCCTGTCACCCTGTCCTGTTAATAATATTTTAGGACCGTAACATCCTTTTAAACGGGCTTCTCTCATTAATTCCAGTCCATTATCACTACCCAAGCGATAATCTATGAGATAGATATCAAATCGATTCCTGATCATTTCAGCTAACGCATGCTGATAATCGGGAATCCACTCGAGACGATATTCCATATCCTTAATACGATCTAATAATGAACTTATAATGATATATTCATCCTTGTCATCGTCAATCAAAAGAATGCTTATCTCATCTACAAATTCCTGGGGTTGCTTTTCCATCTGCTTAATCTCTTTTGGGTAATCGAACAATATCGAACCAGTATTTTCCGATAATAGCTAATTCTTCAACAAATGCTTCGAATTTTTCTTGTTTTTTGATATATGAGTTAACACCCAGATTATAGGTATTGATGATATCTTCATACCTATCGGATGAGGTTAATATAACTACCGGAATGTGTCTGACTTCGGCATCTTTTTTAATAATCTCAAGAACTTCAATTCCATTCTTCCGGGGCATGTGCAAATCGAGTAATATAAATAATGGTTTTGGGGCTGTACCGGGATCCTTATATTTTCCTCTTTGATATAAATAATCTAAAAGCTCTTCACCATCACAGACATGGCGAAAATCGCTTTTAAATTTACATTTTTCCAATGCAAGATGTGTTAACATCCGATCTTCCGGATCATCATCTGCCATTAAAATGGTTAATGGTTTATTTTGCATAAGTAGGTCCCAGAATAACTCATTGTGCTGGAAATAATTAATAATGTTTAATTTTTATATCAGTTTTTATATTTGCACTGTTCTCTTTGTGCTTAACCGGTAACTCTATCGTAAATGTAGTTCCTGCACCTTCTTTACTCTCTACGCTTATCCGGCCGTTATGCCTTTCAATTATTTTTTGGCAAATAGCTAAACCCATACCCGAACCTTCATATTCACTACGTGAATGAAGACGTTCAAACACATTAAATATGCGTTTGGCATATTTTTGATCAAAACCAATTCCATTGTCACGGATAATAATACAGCAATTATACTGTATTCCATTGTGCTCGTTTGGTTGAGCGATCATATTTCTATATTTACACTCAATCTCTATAACAGGTTTCACACCCTCTCTTGTGAATTTTAAAGCATTACCTATCAGATTCTGAAATAATTGACGCATCTGTACCGGATCAGCGTTAATTTCGGGCAGCTGTCCAATATTTATTTCTGCATTACTTTCTTTAATACGTAATTCCAGATCTGTTAATACATATTCAACTATATTATTTAAACTCAGATGTTCATAAGGCTTCGCTTTCGTCGTAATACGAGAGTAATCTAATAAATCATCAATTAGATTACGCATACGGTCAGCTGCATCCATCATTCTTTCGATATAAAACTTACCGTATTCACTCAAATGTATTCCAAGTTCATTGATAAAAATATCCCCGAAGGCCCTGATTTTACGTAATGGTTCTTGTAAATCGTGTGATACCACATATGCAAAATCTTCCAATTCCCTATTGCTTTTCTCTAACTTATGGGCATACCTTTTTAATTCTTCTTCCGACTTTTTACGTTCCGTTATATCTCTGATTATGGCAATCCGCAACTTGCGATCGTGATGTATATATGAACGTCCATACACTTCGATGGGTATGCGGTAATCATTCTTATTCACAAATTCCGTTTCATATGAACTTGATTCTTCGTTTAAAATATGCTCTTTTACTATATTTTGTTCCTCATCCGGAACAAATCCCCATGCTACTTTTCCAATGACCTCAACTCTTGTATATCCTGATAATTCCAGTATTTTCTTGTTTGTATCAATGATTTTCCCATTATCCAATATCAGGATACCTTCAAATGCCGCATCCGAGAGAATCCTGAATCGCTCTTCACTTTGTTTTAGTTCCTCTCTTGCTTTAAACAGGGATGTAACATCCATCGATACACCTAAAATCACATCATGATCATCGTCATCCAGCTTGTACGGTAATTTTGATATATGCAGATAAATATTTTTGCCCTTTAAATTATATTTATCATAGTAAGTTAAAAGGTCCCCTTTTTGGAAAACTTCAAAATCCCTCTCTTTAATTTTCTTTAGATCTTCTTCATTTTCAATGAAATCTTCATCTGTTTTCCCCTCCATCTGTTTCGGAGTTGTACCATATATAGCGGCTGTTGCTTTGTTACTATAAAGATATCGGCCTGTCTTATCTCTCACATGCACAAAGAATGGCATTACATCCATTATCTTGCGCATCATCTTATCCCTGCGTTGATAATATCGTAATTGGGCGTCCCGTTCTTTTTTTGACTGGATAAAATTGTATGATAAATAACCTACTGTAATCAAAAATATACCATACATTAATACTGACCACCACCTGTAATACCATGGCCTGATTATAGATACATAGAAATAAGTGGGATGACTCCAAAGATACCCTGATTGATAACTCTGTATACTGACAATAAATTTTCCAAGATTATAAAAAGGTATATGGATATCATCAGTCGTATTTCTGATACTGTAAATTTTATTTTGCTTATTTCCAATGATAGTAACTTTGAAATGGACTTTATCAGTGGGATAGATAAATGAAGACATCTTAATACGCAGCTTCGAATCGGTAGATAATTCCAATCGTTCATTATGCCGGGTTATAATGGATTTATCATCTACCCATACCTTTTGAATAACAGGTTCCGGAGTATTCTTTAGTTTAGCGATTGGCTGCCTTGAAAATGCAAGGCCTTGACTCGTTCCAACCCATAATCGATGGTTTTTATCCATGACCAATGCATGATAGGAAAGATTTAATCCGGGCAGACCATCTTCTTTACCATAACGGGTTAACTGTCCATCACTATAATAATATAAACCGCTTTCGGTTCCCATCCAGATATTATTACTATCATCTACTTTAACGGATTTTATATAATCGTCGACAATTAATTTTGTAAAAGCATAACTACCCCCCGGTTCCGATGTAAATTCAAGCAAACCGATATTGGTGGCAAGGTATAGATTATTGTCATCATCGTAGCAAATATCATTTACGATGACTTTATTTTTCTTTCGGGTAAACAAACTATCTGGTAAATAAATACTCAGATTATCGAAAACGTCTTTTTCTGAATTGTATCTGTAAAGATAACTTCCATTACCTTCGCCACCCACAATTAAACTATTTCGCCTATCTAATTTTATTACATGGACTCTGCTATCAATCCCTTTATTTTCACCATAATCATGTGATTCACTTGCATTATCAAGCATAAGTAATTTTGCATGATCCACCTGGCTTATCCAGATCTTGTTTGGTTCCTGAACGGCTAAATACTTTATTAAGCTCTTATTATCACTATCTGCATAAATCTGTTTATAAAATTTTTGATTTTTATACCACAGAACTTTTCCGTCTCGAGTTCCCACATAAAGATCATCACCCTGAACGGCAAGACTGGAAAAACGTACATTAGGCGGGGCTGATATTATCTTATTTATTATTGGTTTAGTTGGGTCATCACCAATTCTTAAACGATAAACTCCAAATTCATCCGATTTATAAATAGAACCATCCGTATCCTTGCGTATAGAATTAATAAAATTTAAACGTGATTTTACTTTGGCTACCAGGAAAAAATTTGGTTTTAATAATGCAAATCCATGGTCAGACGCTATCCAAATACCTTTATCTATATCATTATCCAAATCGTTAACTGAATAATGCGCCACTTCATTAATAAGTTTGCAGTCAAACTTGTTACCGTACTGAACAACGCTATACATCCCATCGAGCCATGTTCCTATATAGGAAACATTATTTTGTTGCCGGGAGATACTGGATACATTCGGTATATTTTTTATTAGCTCCCAATGTGCAAAAAAACGGCCATTCTCCGGCTTAAAACGATATAATCCCTGATTTGTACCAACCCAAATCCATCCCCCTTGCTGCTTCACTAAACTATTAATTTTTACTTTGGCTGATGGATTGAAAATCTTAGGTGATGATACAGGCTTGAATTGATCTTTAGTTGAATCATATACAAAGAAATATCCTGTATGAGAAGCTAATATCATAGGTCCGTTTTGGCACTCAATAAACATAAAAGAACGAAGGTTATTATCTGTAACATACTTACTCTTAAACAGATATCTTTTAAAACGATGATCTTGATATCTAACAACGGTATTTTTTTCCGCTATCCAAAGAATATCATTTTTATCCTGATATAATTTTTGGGGATAGTAAAGTGTGGAATCCGTCAGTTGAATATTGCCATTGATCAGTTTCCTGAAAACCGGGCCTTTTTTCGTTTTATGAATACTGATCAATCCCAGATCTGTAGCCACAAGCAGATCATCATCCTGAATTTCGATAATATCTTTAACAAAATGACTTGGTAATTGATCTTCAAATACATCTAATGTATAACCGTCATAACGTACGAGCCCGGCATCTGTCCCTATCCATATATATCCCTCCTTATCACGCAAAATGGTACGTATATTATTAGACGGCAGGTCATACTCCTGATTGTCAAACATTTGAGCATTATACCCCTGTCCAAGAACACAAACCGGTAACAAGACGAGTAATAGTACAAAAAACCCGTATAGGCCAATATTATTATTTTGTAACATTTTAAGCAATGATCCCCCAGTATATTAGAGCATTACTATACGTTGGTGATATTTATATGGTTTGTTATGTCATGGCCAAATAACTTTTCTATATGTCATTTTTATTAGTGCTCAAATTATATAGAAGAGACATGTATCCATTTTATGCTGCCATATCTTATATTTTATAGCTTGATTTTGCTGCGACTCTCTTAAGATTATATTATTTTTAATGAAGTGCTTTCTATATTAAAAAAAAATAACACATTAAATGCAAATTGTAACTGTTAATTTATGTATTCTTATTTTATTATCGTTATTTCTTACATTTATAATTACCCGTATATCTACAATTTGTTTATCAAAATATTTAGGTTTTAGGGTATATCTTATTTCCTTTTGTAATCAATAAAGGTATAATCAGGTTTTTCCTCTCTTGAAATCTCCTCCCATACGGTACTGATTTGATCTCGGTATTCCGGAAAATATACATCACCATCCACTTTTTTATGAACAACAGTGATGACAAGCATATCCGCATTTGGCAGTGATTCGCGGTATAACTGTGCACCTCCTATTATATACACTATATCTTTATTTTTCAAATATTTATATGCCGTTTCAAGAGATGTGAAACAAGTTACATTGTCATAATTTCTGGTCCGTGAGATAACGATATTCTCCCGGCCTGGTAAGGGTTTGGATCCAATACTTTCATATGTCTTGCGCCCCATAACGATAGTATGTCCTATCGTCAATCTTTTGAAACGTTTTAGATCTTCTGAATAATGCCAGGGAATGGAATTATCCTTACCAATAACTAAATTTTCCGAATGAGCTGCAATGAGTGCTAATTTCATACAGCTACTTCAAATTTAATTGACGGATGATGTTTATAATTTTTTAGTTTAAAATCTTCAAGAGTCAGGTCATCAACTTTTTTATCTGCAATCTCAAGTGTCGGAAGCGGATAAGGCTCTCTTGTAAGTTGCTCCTTTAATCCCTCGATATGATTTACATAAATATGGGCATCGACTATCGTGTGTGCAAATATACCCGGTTCCAACCCAACTTCCTGGGCTATGGCTAATGTCAGTGCGGAGTAGCAAGCCAGGTTAAATGGTATACCCAGAGCAATATCGCCGGAACGCTGCGTTAAATGACAATTCAATTTGCCATCAGCAACATTAAAAATATACATAATATGACAAGGTGGTAATGCCATCTTTTTTAATAAACCAGGATTCCATGCACTAACAACAATTCGGCGGCTGTTGGGATTCGTTTTCAACATATGAATGGCATTCTGAACCTGGTCATATTCTTTTTGAATCAATACTGTCTTCTGAAGATTGCTACAATCACCATCCAGATTTATTTCATCTTCTTCGGCATACGGAAAACGTCTCCATAACACAGGATAAATCGGTCCAACATGACCGTCCTCGTCTGCCCAGGCATCCCAAATATGGACATTATTTTCATCTCTAAGCCAACGTATATGATCTTCACCGCGTAAATACCATAATAATTCAAGAATAACGGATTTGAAATATACTTTTTTTGTAGTCAGAAGAGGAAAACCTTTTGAAAGATCAACCTTATAAAACTCTGCAAAATTTGAAATTGTATCAATACCTGTCCTGTTTTCTTTACGTACTCCGTTATCTAATACACGTTTAACCAGATCTAAATATGCTTTCATAATTTTTTATAAAAATTTACACAGTTCCCAAATTCCATTATAAGATAATACTTTTAAAGCAAGACGCCTCTCAAAATAGTAATAGCAATTGAAAAATAAATCAGAATTCCTGTAACATCACTAATGGTTGAGACAAAAGGTCCTGATGTCACAGCAGGATCCAAGCCTAATTTTGAGAGGAAAAAGGGCATCATCGATCCCAGGAGATTACCGAAGAGAACGACGCTTATCAAACTTAAAGCTACTGCCGTTGCACTGAACCACCAGACATGATTGAAAGTTATTCCACCGAAAAAGGCCCAAACGGTTATTATGATAAAACCGGAACAACCAACAAGTAAGCCTAAAATGAGTCCTGAAAGCAATTCGCGTTTAAGCACTTCTATCCATTCTTTTAAATAGATATCGTCTGTCGATAAGGCTCTGATGATCAATGTCGCCGCTTGTGATCCCGAATTACCCCCGCTTGATAAGATCATAGGGATGAATAGAGACAGAATTACTACACTTTTCAAAATATTTTGAAAGGCTCCGAGTGCCGTTGCCGTTAATATTTGTCCGACGAACAGGACGAGCAGCCATCCAATCCTTTTTTTGATCATTTCCGAAATAGACGATTCCGAATAATTTGTATCTAACGCTTCCATACCAGCCATCAATTGCATATCCTCTGTTGTTTCTTCTTCTGCCACATCGAATACGTCATCGGCTGTTACAAGGCCTACAAGAATACCGTTAGGATCAATAACAGGCAGAGCAACACGGTCGTACTTCGTTAGTGCCTTTACAGCTTCTTCCTGATCATCATCAACATTCAATGCGGTAAAAGAATAGTCCATGATCGATTCTATCGTCGCATTTGGCGGATTTAAAATGAGTTGTTGAAGCTTCAGGTCATCAATTAATTTTCCATTTTCATCTACAACATAAATGACGTTTATCGTTTCAGCAGAGCTACCCCATTTACGTATATGTTGCATACTCCGTTCAATAGTCCAGTATGATTTTATCCGGACATATTTCATCGTCATTAAACGTCCGACACTGTTTTCCGGATAACCCAAAAGAATTTTTACCTCTTCCAAATCGTTTGGATTCATCGTATTCAGAACCCGTTGTATCAGATTACCAGACAGGTTGTCAACAAAAGAAGCCCTGTCGTCTGGCGACATCTCGGATATTACTTCTTTAATCTGGTTACTATTAAACCTCTGAATGAGTTCAACACTTTTTGATTTGCTCAAATAAGAAAATGTTTTGGCTGTTTTACTCTTAGGTAAAAGCCTGAATACAATTAACATTGTTTCTTCGTCCAGATCTTCAAGCAGATCAGCGATATCGACAGGCGGTATATCATTTAGGACATCGCGTAAGCTAAGCCAGTCATGTTTCTCAATGAGTTCCTGGAATTCCGGTTTTAATAATTGAAGCATGTCGACTATTGTTTAATATTTATTGTAATTACCCCTGTGATATCATGAAGTTTATTGCTAATCAATAACTTATAAAATGTATCAGACTCTATAATCATTCCAACTATTGAAAATCCAACATTAAGATATGTTATCAAATAAATTTCTTCAGATCACGAAAAATAAAAAAGGTCGATTATCAAATAATAACCGACCTTAAATAAATTCTTGGCCTGTAATAACTATACATATATATCAGTATACGTGGCACCAGCCATAGGATTCTTTCACATCTCCATGATGCATACCTGTAATGTGATTATAAATTTTCTTTACGACAGGACCAATTTCCCTGTTATTTATCTCGATATTATGATCAGCGTGATGAATCTTGCCTACGGGCGATATAACGGCAGCAGTCCCTGTACCAAATGCTTCCTGTAAGGTACCATTTTCACTCGCATCCATTACTTCATCAATAGAGATCGGACGTTCTTCAGCATCATAACCTAAATCTTTAGCGACTTTAAGCACGGTTTTTCGTGTTACACCTTCCAGTATGCTCCCACTTAACGCCGGAGTGATTAATACGTTGTCTATTACGAAGAAGATATTCATGGTACCTACTTCTTCAATATATTTCTTTTCGCAGGCATCCAGCCATAATACTTGTGTATATCCCTGGGCTTTTGCCTGCTCGGCCGGATAAATGCTGGCAGCATAATTGCCCGGTACTTTAGCATTACCGACCCCACCCTTAACAGCACGTACGTAATCAGGCATTGTTGTTAATGAAACCGGCTTTAAACCTTCTTCATAATAATTACCTACCGGACTGGTGATAATAAGAAAACGAAATGTTCGTGATGACCGGACACCAAGGAAATTATCTGTAGCAAAAACAAAAGGTCGAATATATAATGATTTATATTTCTCAGAAGGGACCCACTGTCTATCTATATCGATTAGAGTATATAGACCATCAAGAAAAAGATTTTTATCCATTTCAGGTATGGAAACCCGATCACATGAGCGTGTAAAACGTTTATAATGATCTTCAGCACGAAATACATTTATTTTACCATCATTATAACGGAATGCTTTCAAACCTTCGAATACCCCCTGTCCGTAATGTAAACCACTCATGGCAGGCGAGAACTCCATATTTCCAAAAGGAGTAATTTGTGGATTCAGCCACTGACCATCTTTATAATCGAGTTGATACATATGATCGGAGAATATGGCCCCGAATTTCAACTGGTTAAAATCTACTTCATCAATTCTGGATTTGACTGTCTTGGTGATCTTTATATCTGTTTTCGTTTCGATCATTTCTTTTCCTTTTTAAAAATAACTTAATAAAATTATTTCGTTATGACGGTCATAGTTACATTTCTCCTGTTTTGCAAAGAACAATTGCTATTTTTTAATATTACAAATATCTGAGTAACCAAAATGCAAACTAGAACTATTCAGCTTTATCTTTCAAATGTTCTAACGCTATCTTAGCTGCTATCTGTTCCGCAGTTTTTTTGTTTTTACCAATACCTAGTCCTAACACTTTGTCATTTATAGATACCTGGATCTCAAATACTTTATCGTGAGGAGGACCTTTCTCTGATATTACTTTATACACCGGGATCGGATTTTTGCGAGCCTGTGCATATTCCAGTAATAAACTCTTATAATTATCGTGTGTTATTACCAGATTTTTTAAATCTATATAATTTTCTATAACATCAGAAACAAATGCAAAAGTAAATGAATACCCTTTATCACGATATAATGCTCCGACAACTGCTTCAAAGATATCCGCCAATACGCTGTTTGAAAACTCAATACCCTGGCCTTTAGCTCTCGAACCCACTTCTACAACAGAACCCAAATTCAATTTTCTTGATAAACGTGCCAGAGAATGCCCTTTCACTACTTTCGAGCGCAGTTTAGTCATGAAACCTTCGTTCTCTTCCGGAAATCTATCAAACAATATCTCCGTGACAATCAAATCCAGTACAGCGTCTCCCAAAAACTCAAGCTGTTCATATGAATCTGTATCATGATATGAAACATTAGCATCGGCCAATTTTGACCGATGCCTCAATGCTTTTAAATATAAAGATGGGTTGTCAATGGACTCGCCAAAGAGTTCTTCAAGAAAATCTATCTTATGTTGATTAATGGGATCGAGCGTTTTTTTACGAAAATACGCTCTAATCCTGGAAATCATTCCTTTATCATTCTTCAAATTTCTTAAATACAAGGGAAGTGTTATGTCCGCCGAAACCAAATGCATTATTGATTGCGTAACGTACATCCCGAACAACCGATTCATTTACAGTGTAATTCAGGTCACACTCCGGATCAGGTGTTTCATAATTAATAGTAGGTGGAATAATGCCGTGATATATAGCAAGGACAGTAGCAATTGATTCTGCCGCGCCTGCCGCGCCCAACATATGTCCGGTCATAGACTTAGTTGAGTTTAAATTGATATTATAGGCATGATCACCAAAAACTTTTTTGATAGAATTTGTTTCAGCTATATCTCCCAGCGGCGTAGAGGTACCATGCATATTGATATGATCAACATCTTCCGCTTTAATATTGGCTGATTTAAGCGCCTCTTTCATAGCGATTATCACACCATTACCGTCAGGATCAGGAGCTGTAATATGATAGGCATCGGCAGAAAATCCATAACCGGTAACCTCAGCATAAATTCTGGCTCCTCTTTTTTTAGCCGATTCATACTCTTCTAAAAACATAATTCCGGAACCTTCGCCGAGTACAAAACCGTCTCTTGTTTTATCGAATGGCCTGGAAGCAGTTTCGGGTGAATCGTTTCTTGTTGACATTGCCCGCATAGCATTAAATCCAGCGACGCCCATCTCGATAATAGGAGCTTCTGCGCCTCCACAGACAGCATAATCAGATGTACCCTGTCTTATTGAGTCATATGCCAACCCGATACTGTGAGAACCGGTGGCACATGCAGAAACAACACAAAAATTAGGACCTCTGAATCCATACTTGATTGAGATTTGACCTGCAGCAATGTCAGGGATAAGCATAGGAATAAAAAAAGGTGATACCGCCCGCGGTCCGCGATCACTGTACGATTGCACCTGCCGATGGAATGTATCCATACCACCAATACCGGAACCAACAATAACACCTACGCGGTCTTTATCCAGGTTCTCAAGGTCTACTCCGGAATCCATAACCGCTTCTTCAGCAGCAATCATGGCATACTGACAAAAACGATCCATCCGTCGTGCAGCCTTGGCATCGAGATGCTCTTTCGCATTAAAATTATCTATTTGAGCGGCGAATTTAGTTGGGAAATTTTCGGTATCAAAATGCTCTATTGGCCTTACACCGTTTTTCCCGGAAACTAATCCATTCCAAAATTCGGGGGCACCCTTACCTACTGGTGTAAGGGCCCCTATTCCCGTTATAACAACTCTTCGATTTGACATAATTTAGTTTTTAAAAAGCCTTTTCGAAGGATTAAGATTTTCTACCGTTGATATACTCTATAGCATCCGAAACAGTGGCAATGTTTTCAGCATCTTCATCAGGAATACTGATATCAAATTCTTTTTCGAATTCCATGATTAATTCTACAGTATCTAACGAATCTGCACCTAAATCGTTGGTGAAATTTGCTTCGGGTGTTACTTCTGATTCATCAACACCAAGTTTATCAACGATGATAGATTTTACTTTCGCTTCAATATCCTGTGCCATTTACTTTCCTTTTTATGTATTTGTTTATAGTGATTCGATAATTAATTGTTATTCGTCAAACGATCTTTGAAAAATTTTCACCTAAATCGGTGAATAATAAAAATAGTTAATTGTAAGCGCAATTATTTCCCTGAGTCGCTTTCAAATACTTACATAGCCATGCCGCCGTCAACCTGAATAACCGACCCTGTTATGTACGAACTTGCATCAGATGCAAGAAATATTACAGAATCAGCCACTTCCTGAGGATTGCCTCCTCTTCCAAGTGGAGTTGATGTTTTAATCATATCAATCAACTTATCATCCAAATTCTCAGTCATGTCGGTCATAATATAACCAGGAGCGATCACATTTACTCTTATATTTCTTGAACCAATCTCCTTTGCCAACGATTTACTGAAGCCAATAATTCCAGCTTTGGATGCACCGTAATTCGTCTGTCCTGCATTTCCGGTTATACCGATAATAGAACTTATATTAATTATTGAGCCTGAACGCTGACGCATCATGGGACGAACAACCGCCTTACTGTAATTAAAAACACTTTTCAGATTGGTTGTGATAACAGAGTCCCATTGCTCTTCACTCATTCGCATTATCAATGTATCCCTGGTAATACCTGCGTTATTAACGAGCACATCCAGTTTCGACCAATCTTTGACAAGCTCATTTATAACTTCAGCAGCGCGTTCGGTATCTACTGCATCGGCTTGAATGGCTTTTGCTTTTCTACCTAAAGATTCTATTTCTTTTTTTACCTCATTGGCGGCGTCTGCCGACCTCGAATACGTAATGGCCACATCTGCGCCGGCTTTTGCCAATCCCAGGGCAATCGAACGGCCAATTCCCCGGCCTCCGCCTGTTACCAGGCAGGTTTTTCCTTCTAAACTGAAACTCATAGTGTTATTTATTGATATCCTTCTGTTTCCACTTCTTTCAATGTACGCTTAACCAATCCGCGTAAAACTTTCCCGGGTCCGACCTCCATAAATTGCTCAGCCCCGTCCTCATGCATCTTCAATAAAGTTTGTGTCCATTTTACCGGGTGAAGCAGCTGATTTAATAAGTTGCTTCTAATTTCATCCTTGTCAATAGTAGGTTTACCCGTATAATTTTGATAAATAGGACATGATGGCTCATTAACTTCCAGTTCTTCAAGGCTTTGTTTCAGGCCATCATAAGCCGGCTGCATCAAAGAGGAGTGAAATGCTCCACTTACCGGAAGCTTTTTAGCTACTCTGCATCCTTTCTCTTTTAACAGAGCTATGGCCTCATCAATTGCTTCCTCATCACCTGATATAACCAACTGCCCCGGACAATTATAATTAGCAGGTATAACAACTTTTCCCGTTTTGTCCGCTGCTTCTTTACAGGTACTTTCCACATCATCATCTGTCATACCGATAACAGCAGCCATAGTACCGGGGTTTGAAGTACCAGCTTCTTGCATTAACTGTCCGCGTTTCCTGACAATTTTTAATGCGTCTTCAAAAGATACGGCATCACATGCCACAAGTGCAGAAAACTCCCCAAGGCTGTGGCCGGCAACCATATCAGGTTTATCATGTAATATTGCCAGTAAGGCAACAGAGTGTAGAAATATGGCCGGTTGCGTAAACTCGGTCTGCTTTAATTTCTCATCAGGACCATTAAACATGATAGAAGTTAAATCTATTCCCAAAATCTCATTGGCCTTGTCACAATATGAAGCGAATGTGCTATTCTGATCGTAATGATCTTTACCCATTCCTACAAATTGTGAACCCTGTCCCGGAAACAGAAAAGCTTTTTTCATCATTTAATTCCCCATTTTACATAAATAGCTCCCCACGTGAATCCACCACCGAAAGCTGATAATATCAAATTATCTCCATAATTCAGTTTATCGTTCCAATCATACAGACATAATGGGATTGTGGCTGCCGTGGTATTGCCATATCGATCAATATTGATCATCACTTTTTCACTGTCCAGTCCCATACGTCGTGCCGTAGCATCTATAATACGTAAATTGGCTTGATGTGGAACCAACCAGGCAATATCATCGTCTTTCAAATTATTTCGATTCATAACTTCAACTGAAACATCAGCCATACCAACTGTAGCTTTTTTAAATACGGCACGGCCTTCCTGTTTAATAAAATGTAACCGGTTGCGAACGGTTTCCAGAGAAGCAGGTTGGCGGCTGCCACCGGCCGGTTGGTATAAATATCCGTTTAGGTCTCCTTCGCAATGCTGCACATAATCGATCACACCAGTCTCATCGTCTGACGGTTCAAGTAACACCGCGGCGGCACCGTCTCCGAATAAAATACAAGTAGTCCGATCGGTAAAATCCATTATGGAACTCATTTTATCCGATCCTATAACGATGACTTTTTTATATCGACCTGATTCAATCAATGCTGATCCGTTTGATAATGCAAAAAGGAAACCGGAACAAGCTGCGGAAAGGTCAAATCCATAAGCATTACCCGCACCAATCATTGTTTGAACCAGACAAGCCGTTGCCGGGAAAAGATAATCGGGCGTCACCGTTGCGACGATTATCGCATCAATCTCATCTGCCGTAATTCCACGATTTTTTAACAACTCTTTGGCTGCTTCCGAAGCCATAAATGCCGTAGCTTTGTCCGGATCTCTTAATATTCTTCGTTCTTTAATACCGGTTCGTGAACGAATCCATTCGTCGTTTGTATCGACGAGTTTCTCCAAATCATGATTGGTCATTACATTATCAGGTAAATAATGACCTAATGCCGTAATTTTGGCATATATTTTATTAGACATCTTAATTATTTACGAAAATTAATTTTTAAGAGAAGAGACGATTTTACTATTGACTCCATGTTCAACACAAAGGGCGGCGTTAAGAATCATATTTTTAACAGCTTTCGCGCTGCTGCTTCCATGTCCGACTAAACTAATGCCATCAACACCCAGGAAAGGTACGCCACCCACCATTTGATAGTCGAAAGGGCTAATAACATCTGAAATTACTTTAAGTACAACCTGTTTTTGTTCATCTGATAATTTATTCTTTTCTATGCCCTGACTGATTAATATTTGAAATGCATCAACCAGTGATTCACCAAATTTCAAGGTGATATTACCAATCATTCCGTCGCATACAAAAACATCAGCTTTGGCAGGTAAAATATCTCTACCTTCAATATTGCCTATAAAATTGGGATTTTTATCCAATAAATTATATGATTCTTTAAGAATCTCCGTCCCCTTTTCCTTTTCTTCTCCAACATTTAATAGTCCGATTCGGGCATTTTCAATGCCGAGTACCTCTTCAACATATACTTTTCCCATCAATCCGAATTGATAGAGCATCTCCGGTTTAACTTCAAGGTTTGCACCGGCATCAACCAATAATCTGAATCCTTTGATTGTGGGATATAAAGCGGCAATAGTAGGCCTTATGACTCCCTCAAGCTTACCAAGTATAAAAGTTGATGCAGCTAACAAGGCACCTGTGTTTCCGGCGCTGATAAACGCATCACACTGACCTTTCTTTTGTACTGTCAGCCCACGAACAATTGATGAATCCGGTTTAGTTTTAAAAGCTTTAGCCGGAGATTCATTCATCCCGATAATCTGTGGAGCATCAAATATGGAAATTCTATTATCATCATAGCTGAATTTGCTGAGTTCCTTTTTAATCATTCCTTCCGGACCACAAAGCAGAATGTCGATTTTATCATTCTCTTCAATAGCCTGGATTGCTCCTTCTACTGGATTCTTCGGATAATAATCACCACCTACGGCATCAACAGCAATTCTCATGGATATATTTTTGGTGTATAAGGCCTATATCCCTAAGGATCAGGCTTTAACAGTTAATACTTGTCTACCTCTGTAATAACCACATTCCGTACAGACCCGATGTCTGCGATGCTTGGCTCCACAATTCGGACATGTTGCCAAAGTTGCTTCACTCAATTGATCATGCGTCCTTCTTTTATCACGACGCGCTTTTGATGTCTTACGCTTAGGATGTGCCATTTTATAATTTTATTAATCTCGTTATTTATTTTTTAATGATTTCAAAGCATCCCACCTGGGATCAGTAAATTCTTCATCGGCATAAAATTTTTGAAAATCGGTAGGATTACCGTTCTCATCCAAAAATTTCGGATGAAGTTTTTTAATCGGAATACTCAATAAAATGGTATCACGAACTTCTTTTTCTATATCAATTTTATTTTCATGGATATTCAAAGGCCGAATCGTACAGTTCTCATCTTCAATTTTTCGAACTTTGTCATCGTCTTTGAAAACCACTTCGTAATCCCGGTCGATGGTATAATCAAATGGCTCTAATGACCGATCGCATATTAGTTCAAGCTTCGTTTTTATATTGAAATCAACTTTCACTGCGTCATGCGACTTATCAAAATAAACCTCTAAACGGCCACCACGAAACTCATATTCTTCCAAATCTACATGATCAGGTTCTAATTCAAGTTCCTGTGTTGACTTACCGTCCGGAATCTCATTTAGTTTAAACTCAATCATAATCAGTAATAACTAATTACAGCCTGCAAAGTTAGCTATATTACTTTTTAAACGCAAAACTATGAGAAAAGTCCATAGACCCGCTGATCAACTAAATCTATTATTTTCCCAAGGTCTTCCCTGTCGTGAACAAATTCCAGTTCATCAGTGTCTATAATCAACTTTTCATGAGGATATCGACTGATCCAGTCTTCATAATGACGGTTCAATCGTTCAAGATATTCAATACGAATCGTATTTTCATATTCACGACCCCTGTTTTGAATTTGACGGACTAATGTTGGAACCTGTGCCCGTAAATAAATTAAAAGATCAGGAGGCTGCAAATATGTAATCATCTCCTGGAACAAGGCTCTGTAATTATCATAATCGCGTTCACTCATCAACCCCATTTCATAGAGATTTTTCGCGAATATCTCGACATCCTCGTAAATAGTGCGATCCTGAATAAAGCTTTCTTGTTGGCCAATTATCTTTTTCTGATGTTTAAAACGGCTGGATAGAAAATATATTTGAAGATTGAAGCTCCACCGGTGCATATCTTCATAGAAATCGGACAAATATGGATTATCATCGACCGACTCAAAAAAAGTTTTCCAGTTATAATGCTTTGCCAGCAAATCAGTTAATGAAGATTTACCGGCACCGATATTACCAGCAACAGCCGTATAAATAAAAGATGTATTTTTATTTCCTTTATCCTCCATAGTCCCCATTCTCAAGGTTTACCTAGTAAGCGATACATTGCCTTTTTATAATCTTCCACTCCCGGTTGATTGAAAGGATTTTCATCCAGGCAATAAACGTATACCGCAATAGAAAGTTCAAAAAGATAAATTAAAGAGCCCAGGGTTTCACATTTCAATTCATTCATGGTCATACTTACAACAGGCACCCCTCCTTCAATATGTGCTTCACGGGTACCCTCATAGGCTTTGGTATTAATTTCATGAAATGTTTTTCCAGATAAATAATTTAAACCGTCATTATTATCATCGTCGGCAGGCACAGTCAGTTTGCTCTGACTTTTCTCTACAACCAAAAATGTTTCAATTACATTGCGTTTCCCCTGCTGCACCATCTGCCCTACACTATGCAAATCCGTAGAATAGCCAAGTACCGTCGGGAACATTCCTTTTCCGTTTTTACCTTCACTCTCTCCGTACAATTGTTGCATCCAACTGCCAAAAAATCGTAATTCAGGTTCAAATGACGTAAAAATATCAATCAGATAACCCTTGTTATAGAGAGCATATCTCAATGCAGCATATGAAATAACATCATCGGGGTTATTTTCATAATCTCTAAATGCCGAAACCGCTCCATAGAATAACGAACGTATATCAACTCCTGCCACAGCAATCGGTAACAAGCCAACAGGTGTCAGAACGGAAAAACGCCCGCCGATATCATCCGGGATAATAAATTTTTTATATCCCTGGGCGTCAATAACTTTATTAAGTGCTCCGCCCTCTTTACTTGTTGTACATATGATACGGGAATTGGCATCATCTTCATATGTATCATGTATCCATTCCCGAAGGACTCGAAATGCCAATGCCGTTTCTAATGTCGTTCCCGATTTTGAAATAACATTCAGATAAACGCTTTTATCACTGCCGTCTGCCTTCTTTTCAGATATATAATCGATAAGCTGTTTCAGATATTTACCACTCATCTGATTACCGGCATAGATTATCTCTGTTTTCGAGTCCCCATAAAAAGGCGTCAATGCTTCAATAACAGCACGTGCACCGAGATATGAGCCGCCAATACCACAGACAATAAAAATATCCGCTTCTTGTCGAATATCTTCCGCCAACTTCTGAATATTTTCAAGTAAAGCATCGTTAGGCTCAGCTAAAATATCACGCCAACCCAGCCATTCCGAACCTTTACCCGTTTTATCTTTTAATTGTTGAAGAGCATTTTGAGCTTTTGCAGAAGCCGAATTATACTCTTCCCCGGAGACAAACTTTTTTGCCTCTTGCAAATCAATTGTCAACATAGATTTAATAATTTCTCAACTTAATATTTTTGCCAATTCCAGCAGGTCGTAATTAATACTTTTCTTCTTAGACCATGTATTACGCAATGGTGTTATCCTGATCTCGTTGTTTACAACACCAACCATCACATTTTGATGCCCGTCAATTAAAGATTGTACAGCAGCAGCACCCAGCCGACTGGCTAATACACGGTCTCTTGCAGTTGGCCTACCCCCTCTTTGAACATGTCCCAGAATACAAACCCGCATCTCGTATTTTGCAAAATCATCACGGATTTTATCTGCCAGTTTCATGGCTCCGCCGGTTTCATCTCCTTCAGCTACCACCACTAAGCTACTGCGTCTTTGTGCCTGTAAAGTCTCATGCAGAGAATGCTTGATATCGCTTATTTCCGTAAGAGTCTCCGGTAATAAAATTAATTCCGCCCCACCGGCAATACCTGTTTCAAGAGCAATGAAACCCGCTTCACGTCCCATAACTTCAACAAGAAAAAGACGGTCGTGTGCATCAGCAGTATCCCTGATATTATCGATAGCGTCCATAGCTGTGTTAAGCGCCGTATCATATCCAATTGTTTCATCGGTTCCGGCAAGGTCGTTATCTATGGTACCCGGAATGCCGCTGACCGGTATTCCTTGTTCTTCATTCAGCCTGGTTGCTCCCTGGAAAGTTCCGTCTCCGCCTATTGCTACTAAAGCTTCAATACCTTCCTTATGAATGCTTTCGGCAGCTTTAGCTCTGCCTTCAGGTTTTCTAAATTCTTCGGATCGGGCTGATTTTAAAATAGTACCACCTCTTTGTATTATATTAGATACTGATGCGGCATCCAGTTCAACAAAATCTCCATTAATCAGGCCACGATATCCATGGCGTATGCCTATTACAGATATATCATTATATTTAGCCATACGAACTACGGCACGAACTGCCGCATTCATACCCGGGGCATCTCCTCCACTGGTAAATACTCCGATTTTTTTTATAGTCTCCAAGGTTATTACTTTTACTTTAAAATTTGATGTTAATACTTTGTTGAAGAAACGAACTTAAACACAGAAAAAAGTTAGTGCAAATAGAATTCTATTATATCATTACATTCTGCATTCGTAACTTATAGTTTTAAAACCTTATTTTGATAAATTTATTTAGTTGATGCTTGATATAGATACACAAAATGTAGAATTAGCCGAACGAACGGCTCCAAAGAATTTACAGGAAATTCGGAACAATATTGACCCCGAACTTCGAAAATTTCGAAAATTCTTCAAGGACGCGTTACGTACTGACGTCTACCTGCTTGATAAAATTGTAGCGTACTTACTGAAAACCAAAGGGAAAGAGATGCGTCCCATGCTGGTTTTTATGTCTGCTCAACTCTGCGGCGAGATCAGTGAAAGAACTTACATAGCAGCCACCATGATCGAATTATTACACACGGCAACGCTTATACACGACGATGTTGTGGACGATGCTGAACGCCGGCGTGGTTTTCTCAGTATAAATAAGGTATGGAAAAATAAAGCCAGTATCTTATTAGGCGATTTTTTACTGGCCAAAGGATTACTTGTCGCTCTTGAAAGTGATGAGTTTCAGCTTCTAAAGGTTCTGTCGAACGCGGTAAAACGTATGAGTGAAGGGGAATTACGACAGCTTAAAGCTTCTAAATTGCTTAATATGACCAAAGAGAAATATTTTCAGATAATATCAGACAAAACAGGAAGCCTGATTACAGCGTGTTGTCAATGCGGGGCCATTAGTGCGACAGACAATGAGATTTACCAGAATACAATGCGCGAGATTGGCGAAAATATAGGTATTGCTTTCCAGATTCGGGATGACTTATTTGATTACGGTGGCGATGATGTCGGAAAACCAACGGCCAACGACATTAAAGAACGGAAAATTACACTTCCGCTTATTATTGCTTTGGAGAACGCATCACTTACTGAACGAAAACATATTCGTAAACTCTTCCGAAAAAACAAGAAAAAGAATTCGGATATTAAAAAAATTATCAGCTTCGTGAATGAAAAAGGAGGCATTGAGTACTCGAAAAAAGTGATGAACTCATATGTAAATAAAGCATACGATCTTCTGCAACAATTTCCAGACAGTGAAAGCCGTAGTAACATGGAGGACCTTATTTATTTCGTTGTAACACGAAAAAAATAATTGCTATTCGAATGAAAAAACAATGGCTAATAGATGGTAACAATTTGATGCACCAGTTACCGGATTTATCTGGTAAAAACCTGAATAGTTCGGATGAAAATCGATTTCAGGTGGCTAATAAAGTTAATCATGCCTGTCGGATAAAAAATACACAAGCCAAAATCATATATGACGGCCCGAAAGGGTCGATTCCGATAAATTTTAAGAAGATATCGGTTGTTTACAGTAACGACAGAAAGGCTGACGAGCTCATTTTTAGACACATCGAAAAGAAAGATGCCAATTTGCGATGGATTGTTGTAACTGATGATAGAGAAATTATCTCCAGGGCTAAAAAGTTTGGAGTCAATGTCCTGTCCATCAAAGCATTTCGCAACTTTCTGACAAGCAATTCCGGTAAATCAACATTACATGGTAACGTAAATAAACCATTAGAGAAGAGATCCAATTTTATTGTATCGGATAAAGAAGTTGATAATATGCTTCTTTTATACAAATTCAGAGAATCAGATGAGTCAGACCGTTAATCAGGATACAGAGAGTAATCCTGAATACCCTATTATCTTTATATCAGACGTCCATATTGGTGCTTTTCCTAAAGATAAAGAGCATGAAATTGAACGAGATTTGTTAGATTTAGTCGATTTCGCAGAAAATAACGGTTATGCAATCTGTGTTCTTGGTGATCTCTTTGATTACTGGATGGAATATCCCAATAAAAGGCCCGCTATTGGGTCACGAATTCTCGAAAGGTTTGCCCTATTCAATAAAAAAAACGGTAACAGCCTCTATATAACAGGAAATCATGACAACTGGGTCTATAATTATTTTGAAGATAAATGTGGTTTCGATTTAGAGCACGAGTATAGAATCATTAAATTAGAGGAAAATAGTGTCCTTTTATTACATGGCGATGGAGTAGATGATGAATTGCTTGAGTTACCCCGGCCCTATTTTCACAGATTATTAAGAAATCCAAAATTTGTTTTTATCTTTAGACATGTTTTACCCCCGTCACTTGGTATCACAGTTACTAAATGGTTTTCACGATTAAGCAGAACGGTAGATCAAAAAGGTGAGAAAGAGTGTACGCAGGAAATAGACCAATGGGCAAAACAGATGTTGAGAGAACAAAAATTTGATGTGATTATCTGTGGACATCATCATTATCCGCGTTTTATTAACATAAACAGTGGATTATATATCAATCTTGGGAATTTTTTTAATGACAGGACTTTTGCCGTTTATAATAACGATGGGTTTCAACTCGTTAAATGGCAGAATCTTAATAAGAATATAGAACGGCTATACCCGCATTCATAATAAGTTTCAATGAGCGACGATAACAGCTATAATGACGATTTAGAACGATATTTTAATGACCCTGAGTATCGTAAAAATCTAAAAAACAAAAAAGGTAAAGAGCGTTCTCAGGAAAGTGCTGATTCAAAAGACCCTGAGAATGAGAAAGCCGGAAATACGAGTAAGAATATTAAAAATTCAAAAACCAGTAAAAATCCCAAGGTTTATACTCAATATTCCGACAGCTTTTTTTCACTGAAGAATAAGCCGCCTTTCCCATGGAAAGTATTAGGTAAATGGGTATCTATCCTCTTAGCTGTTTGTATCATATTCGGTACAGGATTTTTTATTTATCTCTACCAGGGGCTTCCCTCCATTCAACAGCTTGAGAATCCGAAAGTAGATATAGCCAGTGTCGTCAAAACTCGTGATGGTGTTGTCCTTGACAAGTATTTTACCCAAAACCGTACGTATGTTCCATTAAGTCAAATTTCTCCAAATGTTATACATGCTCTGATAGCCACAGAAGACCATCGTTTCTATCATCACTGGGGTATTGATATGTTTCGGACACTGGCAATCCCCTACCATATCATGATGGGCAATCCACAGGGTGGTTCCACTATCACACAACAGCTGGCACGTAACCTGTATAAAAAAATTGGCCGGCAGTTTTCCATAACCCGTAAGCTGCGGGAAATGATTACTGCGGTCGAAATCGAACGGCATTATACCAAGCGTGAAATATTAGAGATGTACCTGAACACGGTTGAATTCCCAAATAGTTCCTTTGGTATACAAACAGCTGCCGAGACTCATTTTGGTAAATCGGCTAAAGATTTAAATGTGTTGGAAGCAGCAACACTCATCGGTTCACTACAAGCCGTTTATGCATATAACCCCCGGTTACGTCCGTTACGCTCTCAACAACGTCGTAACACGGTTCTCTATCAAATGGCCAAACGTGGATTTATAACACAGCAGCAACGTCACGTTCTGGATAAAGAGCCTATCGTCCTCAATTACCATCCACCTTTCAAAACCGGAAAGAAAAGCCGTTATTTTGGCGAATATGTTCGCCAAAAAGTACAAAAGTGGTGTAAAAAGAACGGTTATAATCTTTATCGGGACGGATTAACCATCTATACGACCATCGATTCCCGGATGCAGAAATATGCCGAGAAAGCGTTGGGAGAAAAACTTGATTCCATTCAGACGATATTTGAAAATGAATGGACTTCTCCGGGTGGTACGTATATGGATAAATATTGGAAAAAATACCCTGCTTTTCTGAATAGCTATATTGAAGAAACAGATGCATATAAAAATGGTTTTGCCGGTCACAAGACCCGGATACAGGTTTTGGATTCACTAAAAGCCGATTCAGCCTTTATAGATTCTGTGAAACATGCTTATACACACCTTGAGGCTGGTTTTGTAGCTGAAAATCCCACAAATGGACACCTCCTGGCCTGGGTGGGTGGTTCCAATTATGCCAATGAACAATATGATCATGTCTACCAGGCTAAACGACAGGTCGGATCCACATTTAAACCATTTGTATATGCAGTAGCTATAGACAATGGTTATCCACCCTATCAGAAATTTTCCAAGTATCCTACCAAATATTATAGTCGAAATGGAACCATATGGAGTCCTCACGATTTTGAAACACCGATTGGTCCCGATATGGTCACCCTCAGCGATGCACTGGCTCGAAGTATGAATAACGTCACTGTACGACTTTTACCTGAACTGGCAGGGAATCCGGGTACGAATCGCCTCGAAGATTTACAACCGGCCGTCACAAAAATTATAAAGATGGCTCATCGCCTGGGAATCCATTCAAAACTCAAACATGTGCCGTCTATTGCATTAGGAACTTCTGAAGTAAGTCTCCTGGAAATGGTAGGTGCCTATTCTACTTTCGCTAATTATGGTGTGCATATCGAACCATTAGCCATAACACGAATCGTTGATAAAGAAGGGAATGTCCTCAAGCAATACCATCCCGATTATGAAAAAGAAGCTATTAGCCCCTCTACAGCTTATACCATGATCGATATGTTACGCGGTGTTGTCCGTGGTGTCGATATAGGTGACGGCCGTAACCTTGGTACCGGCATACGTCTGCGAATTGTATATCATGTTCATCAGGATATTGCAGCCAAGACAGGTACCACGCAAAACAGTGCCGATAACTGGTTCATAGCCATGACACCACATGTCGTAATGGGTGCCTGGGTCGGTGGTGATGACCGCAGAATACGCTTTCCAAAAAACACGTACATTGGTCAGGGAGCCCGAACTGCTTTGCCTATCGTAGGAGATTTCATCGATAAATGTATGAAAGATCCTAATGTCCATTGGAGTTACGACGCTTTTCAACAACCCAAAGGTTACGTACCACCTGAACCCCCCAAGCAAAATGCATCTAATCCTCTTAAAGGAAAGAAGAAAGGGAAGATAGGCTGGTAATAAAACAGGCTGCTTGACTGGTTTGCCAATATCCGCTACCGTAATTAGTTGGAATATATTACCTTCCGAGAGTGATGTTATCTGAGCGGAACTTATATTCGTATTAATTAAACACATCAAAACAATAAATCATATTCTCACTTTTTTCATATGGATTCCTCTTAGTAGAATCTAAAAGCAAGATTTATTTGAATGCCGGCTATTTCATTTTCCGGATAAAATCTAAAATTTACTCCCACAATATTATTTAATGGCACCTGTATTTATAACTGAATGATTTAGATCCCCTCCCCCTGATTCACTTGATCCAGTCGATCCGGAACTCATGGCTACCCCAGCCAGAGGGCCTAAAACAGAACCAAACAGTAACCCCGGAAAAGTATTTCTCTTTTTTCCAATACTAACGTCAATAGTGAAATATCTGTTATAGGTATTTGAACAACTCTGTCACCCGATAATAATTGAAGGGTATCGAGTGTTAATCTTGAAAGTTGACCGGTTATGCTGCCTGCCAATGGATCTTATTTCCAAATTCGTACTTTGTCACCTTCTTATGATGTTGTCACCCGGGCATAAGTATTTTGTAAACTAAATATATTCATTATGATCAAAAACGGTAAAAGACTTCTCTTCATAATCCCCCACCCTTTTTTATTCATATTTTCTATAGATGTGACGAGTGGCTTTAATAAAGTTTCGTAACACTTATTTTAGATTATGTTACAGTACATTATTTATATGTTATATACTATTATTCTATTGTTATGAAAGGGTTCATAAACATTATTGATAGAGAAAGGTATATGCTGTTGGTACAATAAATCCTTACAAAATAATATTCAGGATTTACCAATTTTTTATTACCGGGGTAATATATAAGGCTTTTAACTAAAAAAGGCGGTGTATAAAACACCGCCTTAAAAATTTATTATCTACAGATCACGTACTGCTCATCACTTCAATTCTGCTATTTTTAAGCGGTTGATAGCCCTTTTTAAGGCCAGCTCCGCTCTTGTGTGATCCATTTTCTCATCTTTCATTCTTTTCTCAGCCCGTTCTTTTGCGGCGTTTGCCCGTTCAATATCGATTTCATTGGCACTCTCCGCCGCTTCAGCCAGTAATATCAATTTATTATCACTGACCTCAACAAAACCACCACTGATAGCATATACCTCTTCGTTACTGTTCTCTTTACGGACGATAGTTCGTCCGATATCAAGGTAGGACATCAGGTTTGCATGATTATACAATACCTCAAATCCACCTTCTGTTCCGGGTAACGCAACACCAATGGTTTCTCCTTCAAAAACCGGACCGTCGGGTGTAAGAATTTGTGCTTTAAAAGATTTCATCAACTACAGATTAATTATTTTCCTGAAGCATTTTTTCACCTTTTTCAATAGCCTCGTCAATGGTACCAACCATGTAAAAGGCATTTTCCGGCAAGTGATCGAGTTCACCGTTCAATATTTTCTTGAATCCTTTAATGGTATCGTCTATTGAAACATATTTACCTGAAATATTCGTGAATTGCTCAGCAACGAAGAACGGTTGACTCAGATAACGCTGAACACGGCGTGCCCGTGCAACAGTTAATTTATCTTCATCCGAAAGCTCATCCATACCGAGAATAGCAATAATATCCTGCAGATCTTTGTAACGTTGCAAGAGCTCTTTGACCTCTTGTGCAACATTATAATGTTCCTCGCCAATAGCATGTGGATCGAGAATTCTGGATGTAGAATCAAGCGGATCTACAGCGGGATAAATACCCAACTGTGAAATTTGCCGCGAAAGCACCGTTGTTGCATCAAGGTGGGAAAATGTTGTGGCAGGTGCCGGGTCTGTCAAGTCATCGGCAGGTACATAAACGGCTTGTACAGATGTAATTGAACCGTTTTTAGTAGAAGTAATACGTTCCTGCAAAGCACCCATTTCAGTTGCAAGTGTCGGTTGATAACCAACAGCGGAAGGCATACGCCCTAACAGTGCTGATACCTCAGAACCTGCTTGTGTAAAACGGAAAATATTATCGATAAACAATAAAATATCTCTACTTACTTCGTCACGGAAGTACTCGGCAACGGTTAATCCTGATAAAGCGACACGAGCACGAGCTCCGGGCGGTTCGTTCATCTGCCCAAAAACAAGCGTTGCCTGAGATTCTCTTAAAGCATCTTTATCAACCTTAGATAAATTCCAGTTACCTGTTTCTTCAAGTTCTTTTTTGAATTCATCACCATAATTGATTACTCCGGATTCGATAAACTCACGAAGCAAGTCATTACCTTCACGGGTTCGTTCACCAACACCGGCAAAAACTGAAAGCCCACCGTGCTCCTTGGCAATATTATTGATAAGCTCCTGAATAAGTACTGTTTTCCCTACACCGGCTCCACCAAAGAGTCCAATTTTACCACCTTTGGCATATGGACAAAGCAGATCAACAACCTTAATACCTGTTTCAAGCATTTCTGTTGTTGTGGAAAGGTCTTCAAATTCTGGTGCAGGGTGATGTATAGGATATCTTTTATCAACTTTGGGTGCTTCTATCCCGTCAATTGCTTCCCCGATAATATTAAATAATCTTCCACGAATATCATCGCCTACCGGCATTGATATAGGGGCGCCCGTATCAATTACATCGGTTCCTCGAACCAAACCATCCGTTGAATCCATGGCAATGGTTCGTACCCTGTTCTCACCCAAATGCTGGGCGACTTCAAGGATAAGTTTACCTTCATTTCTCTCTACTGACAGCGCTTGTAATACCGGTGGTATCTCTCCTTCATTAAAATCGACATCAACAACTGGGCCAATAACTTGTGCGATGGTTCCCTTATTCATTCCAAATCCTGTATGTTAACTCTTTATTTTTTTAGATTTATCAAGATTCTAATAGGTTTACTAAAGCTTGCTAAGTTAATCAATCCTTTAGGTAAAAGCAACGAATTATCACCCCTCTTTTTCTATAACAAGCTTCTTAAAAAAAGAAAAAATAAAACTATGATTAAGGTATAATTTCCTGTTACTTTATAACGTATAACGTAAAGACAGATTATTTTGTCTGAAAATACGGCATTATGAGAAAAAATTATAATAATTGAGGTTTGGAAAAATAATTTTAAGATTTTTTTCTGTTATATTTGAGCAAAAATTTTGAATAAATAATTTTACGGACTTTGGCACAAACAAAAGTTACATCGGCACGTGAAGCAAGTATTGAAATACTTGCCGGGTTTGACGATACGCAAAATCTGGAAAAAGACTTAATCGGCCAGCTTGAGGGCCAGGATCGTCAGCAGGCTAACGAATATATTCAGGGTATCCTTCGCCACCGAAGCTATCTTGATTTTCTCATCACGCATTATAGTAATGTTCCATTCGAGGAAATGGGTAGCTATTTCAAAAATATTCTCCGGCTGGGAATTTACGACTTACTTTTCATGGACGGAACTCCTGATTATGCAGCGATTAACGAACCGGTTGAAATTGCCAAAAAACGCATCAGTTCCAAAACGGGTGATTTGATAAATGCCATTCTGAGAAAATTGCAACGGGAACGGGATGAGTTGCCAAAACCTTCAGCCGAAGACAGAACAAAACTAATTGCCATCACTTTCTCACATCCTGAATGGTTAGTGGCACGTTGGGTCAAACGTTTTGGTGAACGCGAAGCCTTTCAACTGATGCAGGTCAATAATAAACGGCCGAAATATTTTATTAGGGTTAATAATCTTAAGACCCATACCGAATATTTTACCATCCGAATGCAAAAGCATGATATTGAATTCACTGAAAGTGACTGGCTGCCGGGTTATTATGAAGTTGAATCTGTCAGGGATATAAGAGAAAAAGGATGGTTTGATAAGGGGTTATGCCAGGTTCAGGATATCGCTGCCGGATTTGCTCCGTGGATATTAGATCCTCAGCCGGGTGAATCAGTCTATGATATTTGTGCTGCTCCCGGTACCAAAACTATCGTCATGGCCGACATGATGCAAAATGAAGGAAGCATCCTGGCAGTGGATATATCTCCTGCACGATTGGAGAAAATCGCAGAAAATGCTCTGAAATACGGTGCCGAAAATATTAAAATTCGTCGGGCCGACGCCACTGAGGAGCGGTTGAAACTTGCTGATGCCGTATTACTCGATGCACCCTGTACCGGAACCGGCGTACTCAGTAAAAGGGCTGATCTACGCTGGAAACGTACAGAAAAGGATCTTGAATCAGCCGTAGCCAAGCAGGCGGAATTACTGGATAACGCTGCCAATATGGTTAGTAAAAATGGACGCCTTGTATATTCGACATGTTCTCTCGAACCAGAAGAAAATATGGGGCAGATTGAAAATTTTCTCAAGAATTACGACAACTTCGAATTAGAAGATCTAAGTGGTTTTCTACCGGATGAAGTCCTCAGTGAGGATAAAAAATCATATCAGACATTCCCTCATATACATAATTGTGACGGACACTTCGGCGTTTTGCTCAGAAGAAAATTTTAGATTCATTGTTAAGGCCGTTTCTTTAAGAGACGGCCTTTTTTATGTCATCCAATTGATAATTTCATCCCCCTCTGCAACATTCCATTTCTCTTTTCATTAACTTTGAGTGAAATTTTACCTGATCATTAATTGACATCTTCTTATTTTGATCAATTAATATTTAATCTCCATGGTATGTTAATATCATTGCAAAGCTTTTGGGGATGATCATGTTTATACTTCATATTATTCATTTAAAAGTATAAATAACAGTAAGGTAACATTCATTAAAAATTATTTTTGTAACAGCTAACAGATTATGCAGGAAATTCCTAAGAAATACGATCCTAAAACTATTGAAAAACGCTGGTATTCCTATTGGACGAATCACAACCTGTTTGAGGCCAAACCAAATCCCGATAAGAAGCCTTTCACAATCATGATGCCACCACCGAACGTGACGGGCCGGCTTCATATGGGTCATGC
Organism: Balneolales bacterium; assembly: GCA_035267045.1. Classification (GTDB taxonomy): domain Bacteria; phylum Bacteroidota; class Rhodothermia; order Balneolales; family DATFMH01; genus DATFMH01. The sequence continues at coordinate 4,832 of DATFMH010000093.1, read as the reverse complement.
CCTGCAATCATCTGTACAGGACGCCCTTATCCGTATAAAACGTATGCAGGGTTTTGAAGCGCTTTGGCTCCCTGGTACCGATCATGCAGGTATCGCGACTCAGAACGTAGTTGAAAAAACGTTAAAAAAAGAAGAGGGAAAGAATCGACACGATGTTGGTCGTCAGAAATTCGTGGAAAAAGTATGGGAATGGAAAGATGAATATGGCGCCATAATCATCGATCAGATGAAACAACTGGGAACAAGTTGTGACTGGGGACGTCAGCGTTTTACGATGGATGAAGGCTTTTCCCGTGCGGTTCAGGAAGTGTTTGTCAGTTTATATGACGAAGGACTCATATACCGGGGTAATTATCTTGTTAACTGGTGTCCTGTGGATATGACCGCTCTTTCTGATGAAGAAGTCGACGATGCAGAACGAAACGGGCATCTCTGGTATGTCCGCTACCCGATTATCGACTCTGATGATGAATATATAGTCATTGCTACTACCCGGCCTGAAACAATGTTAGGGGATTCGGCTATAGCCGTACATCCCGAAGATGAACGGTATAAGCATCTCATCGGCAAAAAAGTGAAACTGCCGCTCATGGATCGGGAAATTCCTATTGTAGCTGATGATTATGTGAAAATGGAATTTGGAGCGGGTGCTCTTAAAATAACCCCGGCTCATGATAAAAATGACTTTGAAATTGGTGAACGCCATAATCTTAAGGTCATCAACATCATGAATACCGACGGTACCATTAACGAGAACGGGGGACTGTATAACGGCATGGATCGTTTCGAAGCCCGTAAAAAAATTGTGGCCGATCTTGAAGATCAGGGATACATGGTTAAGATTGAAGACTATCGTCATACCGTACCCATTTCGAGTCGATCGAAAGCAGTCATTGAACCGCTCATATCCCGGCAGTGGTTTGTAAAAATGGAACCCCTGGCCAAACCGGCTTTGGAAGCAGCGCGTAATAAAGACATCCGTTTCTATCCGCAACGTTGGGAAAATGAATATTACCGCTGGCTGGAAAATATACGTGACTGGACTATTTCACGGCAGTTATGGTGGGGGCACCGCATACCGGTATGGTATTATACCGATGAGGACGGAGAAATAGATGAGTCGCGCGACTACATTGTTTCCGTCGATCAACCCGAGCCCGGTATGATACAGGATGAAGATGTACTCGATACATGGTTTTCATCCTGGCTCTGGCCCTTTGCAACACTCGGCTGGCCGGGAAAAACCGAAGCCCTTGATTACTTCTACCCTACCAATGTTCTTGTCTCCGGATACGATATCCTTTTCTTTTGGATCGCCCGTATGATCATGGCCGGGTTACATTTCACGGATCATGTACCGTATGATGATATTTTTATCACCGGCATGGTGAAAGATAAACAAGGCCGGTGGATGAGTAAGAGCCTCGGCAATGGTATTGATCCGTTGGACATGATTGATCAATATGGTGCCGATGCAGTTCGTTATTGCCTGATCATCCTTTGTGCGCAAGGACAGGATATAAAGTTGGATCCCACAAAATTCGAAATGGGGCGCAATTTTGCCAATAAGATATGGAACGCTTTCCGTTTTCTCTCAATGCATATGGATTCGGGGAAAAAATACGAACAGAATATCGACTATGATATACCGGGATTGGTCGACCGGTGGATGATTACCCGTGTAGAACAAACAATTAAAGCTGTTGAAGATGATCTATCCCGTTATCGCCTTAATGAAGCGTTGTTGAAGATTTATGCGTTGGTATGGAATGATTTCTGTGACTGGTATCTGGAATTGATCAAACCGGATGAATTTGATGAAAAAATGTCGGATGAAACTGTCGGCCGAGCTATTTTTATATTCGAGACACTGATGAAACTTCTCCATCCGTTCATGCCGTTCATTACCGAAGAAATCTGGCAGCGATTGCGTGAAAGAGATGTTGATGATGCGTTGATTCGTGCACAATGGCCGGTTTTTGAGAATGAAAATATCTATAAAGAGGAAGCTGAATTGTTTGGTACCATTCAATCCATCATATCCTCCATTCGGAATATTCGCGCTGAGATGAATGTGCAGGTTAATACCGAGATCGATGTATTGATAAATGCAGCAGATGATGCTCTTGTTGATAAACTGTCAGATAATGAGAATATCTTTCGAAAATTGCTGAAAATTGATAATTTTAAGATATCAACTCATTTGTCACGACCAAAAGCTTCTGCTTCAGCGGTCGTGGACGGATCAGAAATATTTGTTCCATTAGCAGGTGTAATAGATTTTGATAAGGAGCGCGATCGTATCGAGAAGGAAGTTGACCGCCTGGAGAAATTTCTCAAATCAATCAATGGTAAGTTAAATAATGAGAAATTCCTGCAGAATGCCCCTGAAAGCGTTGTTCAAAATGAAAGGAATAAGAAATCTGATACTGAAACCAATCTCAGCAAACTGAAGAAAATCCTTGCTGACTTTCAATAATTCTCTTTAAAACATACACTAACGCTAACGGCACTTCGTTTTAACATAGTGCCGTTAACTGATTAAATACCATTATTTTTACATGCGAGAGTTTACGCTTGAATCCGATGAATCCGCTCAACCAAAGAATACAGATAATATTTTATCTACGCTTAATGATAAACAGAGAGATGCTGTTACCCATAAGCACGGCCCCCTTCTTATCATTGCGGGCGCAGGCAGTGGTAAGACGCGGGTACTAACGTATCGCATAGCTTATTTACTGAATGAAGGCCTTGCTTATCCATCCCAAATTCTTGCCCTGACTTTTACAAATAAAGCAGCAAAAGAGATGAGGGTAAGAATTGAGAAATTGATCGGTGACCGGGCACAACGCCTGTGGATGGGAACGTTTCACTCCATTTTCGCACGTATCTTAAGGTATGAAGCAGAATTATTGGGATATACCAGTGCTTTCTCCATTTACGACTCGGAAGATTCCGACCGGGCCATTCGCCTGATCCTGAAAGAGCTGAATTACGACACGAAAGAAGTTAAACCACGAATGATTCGATTCAAGATCAGTTCCGCAAAAAATCAGCTCATAACACCTGATATGTATCGTGAAAAATTCATTCAGAGCACTATGGATGATATCGCGGCGAAAGTGTATCCCATTTATCTGAACCGTCTCAAAAAAAGTAACGCTCTTGACTTCGACGATTTATTAATTAAACCTATTGAACTCTTTGAAAATCATGAAGATGTCTTAGAAAAATATCAGGAGCGTTTTCAACATATTCTTATCGATGAGTACCAGGATACCAATCATGCTCAGTATAAAGTAACAAAGCTGTTGGCATCAAAATATCAGAATATCTCTGTAGTGGGTGATGATGCACAGAGTATCTATTCATTCCGGGGTGCGGATATCTCCAATATCCTGAATTTTGAGAAAGATTATCCGGAAGCAAAAAAAGTGGCACTGGAACAAAACTACCGCTCAACCCGTGCTATACTTAAAGCAGCCGATTCTATCATTAAAAAAAATGAGAAGCAGCTTGAGAAAAATTTGTGGACACAAAATGAACCAGGTGATACCATCACCGTCTTGCAAAATTATAACGACAGGGATGAAGCCAACAGGGTTGCTAATCATATAAATGATATCAGAATGCGTAAAGGGCTTTCTTTTAGTGATATTGCTGTCCTCTATCGTACTAATTATCAGAGTCGTTTGTTTGAAGACGCCTTACGGAGAAAAGGCATCGCTTATCAGCTTGTTGGAGGTCTTTCCTTTTATCAGCGCAAAGAAATTAAGGATGTTACCGCCTACTTAAAAATCCTTGTAAATCCTGATGATGAGGAATCCCTGCTAAGGATCATCAATGAACCATCCCGCGGCATCGGAAATAAAACACTGGACACCTTAATAAAATCTGCCCGTGAGCGTGGTGTAAGTATATGGCAAATATTGAAGAACAATGACGATATTGATGTTTATAAACCCGCCAGAAATCAGATAAATGCTTTTGTAGCAATTATTGAAGACGTACGTAACCGACTTGGCGGTGAACCTTTAGTGGATACGGCAAAGTATCTGATGAAACAAACGGGTTATCTGCAACAGTTTGTTCAGGAAAATACACATGAATCGTTAGGCCGCAGGGATAATGTGATGGAATTGTTTAACGCTCTCGCCTATCATGAAAAATCGACCCAAAACGCCACATTGAGTACTTTCTTACAGGATATCAGCCTGGTAACTGACACCGACACGTATGATGAATACAAACCTGCCGTTACCTTAATGACCGTCCATGCCTCCAAAGGGCTGGAGTTCCCGGTAGTGTTTATCGTTGGACTTGAAGAAGAACTGTTTCCAATTGGCGGAAGAAATGGTGATGAAGTCGATATGGAAGAGGAACGAAGGTTATTTTATGTGGCTATAACACGTGCTAAAAAAGAGTTATATTTCAGCCATGCCAAGTTGCGTTTTAAGTTCGGCGAAGAAAAACCGATGTTACGGTCACGTTTTCTTGATGAAGTCGATCCTGCCGTAGTACGAACGGAAACAGGTTCTACGATCCGGCAGAAAGGTAACAGAAGCCGGTCGACATCATCCGTTAACAAACACGGAAGTTTCAGAGTTGAGTATGATCAGCCGGCCACAAGCAGTTCGGATAACCATAATAATACGGAAACAAGCATCCAGTATGATAATCTGACTCATGAATCCTATAAAGTAGGCGCAAAAGTATCACATCAAAAATTCGGAAAAGGTAAAATTATTAGTAAAGAAGGTTTTGGAGATAAGACAAAAGTAGTCGTGTTTTTTAATAATTTCGGACAGAAAAAATTGCTTCTAAAGTTT
>DATFMH010000092.1:0-2815 GCA_035267045.1 Balneolales bacterium | reverse complement strand
CCAGACCGCCGATATTGATAAAGCTGTATAGCTTATTACGCCGAAGATTCCGGAATGCTATTTTGATATAATTTCGTAACACAGATCTAAGTTTTAGAGTGTTAATGTGTTTTGAGTTATCAGTATTCAGTTCTTCTTGTCTGTAAACTGTAAACTGTAAACTGTTAACTTCTAATTACTAATTGCTCCTCATTCACTACGTAAACTATCTACAGGGTTCATAAGTGCTGCTTTGACCGATTGCCAGCTTACCGTTGCCAAAGCGATGACCATCGCCAATATTCCGGCCAGCAGAAACACACTAATCCCTATATGAATATGATACGCGAAGTTCTGCAGCCAGCGATGCATGGCGAACCAGGCGATGGGCACGGCAATCAGAAAGCCAATTCCTACAAGTTTTAAAAAATCTTTAGAAAGCAAAGTCACGATACCAGTCACCGTGGCACCAAGCACTTTACGGATACCTATCTCTTTAGTGCGTTGTTCGGCCATAAATGAGGTCAATCCGAATAATCCAAGGCTAGCTACTATGATGGCTAGTATTGAAAAGACAAGGATAATCCGGGCCATTCTTTGATCGGTGGCATATAATGTATTCAGATATTTGTCTAAGAAAGTGTAGTCAAATACCGTATTAGGTATCGTTTCTCTATATGATTTTTTAAATCCCGCAATGGTTTGGGAAAGATGTCCATTTTTAAAACGAACAAGCACATAATTCAGTGGTTCAGCGGATGCGTCATGAAACGCATAGGCTCCGACGGGTTGATGAAGGGAGGCAAAGTTAAAATTATTGACTACACCCACGATATAAGCATTGCGTCCCAATTGTGTGATTACCTTTTTACCAATCGCTTGTTGCGGGGTATATCCCAGGTAATCAACTGCTTTTTTATTGAGCACCACTTCAACCCGTTTGTCAGCTTTATTTTCACCGGTTGGTAGTCCGTGCCCGGCAAGGAAATGCAATCCGAGAACTTTCGCCATGCCGTGAATGGCACGATTCGTTTTTATAGGCAACCCTTTTTTATCGGTCATACTCTTTCGAAGCGTCCGGCCGCTGACATCCATTCCTGGGAAACCCTGTGCTGTTGATACAGCGAGCACATCACTGCGGTTCTTCAGCTCATTCATGAAGGCATCCACTTTATCAAAATGATCGACACCGGAAACGGAAATGGCCACAACATTTTCGGGTTTATACCCGAGATTTTTGTTATGGATAAAATGGAGTTGCTGATAAATGATCATCACGCCGGCAACCAGGACAATGGATGACAGGAACTGAACGATCACTAACCCCTTGCGGATATACGCTGATGAGCCTTCTTTTTGCCGGGTCTTCTGCATCAGCAAGTTGGGTGAAAACTTAGAAAGATATATGGCCGGGTATGATCCTGCCAGTAAAGTAACAACCAACCATATCAGGCCCAGACCAATGAAAAAATTGAGAAGAAGAATATCATGGAAAACCAGGTTTGATCCGCTGATATTATTAAATAACGGAACAGCACTCACAGCCATGGCTAAACCAATTATTAATGCCACAAAACTGAGAACAGCTGTTTCTACATAAAAGCGTAAGATCAAATGCCATTTAGAAGCACCCATTGTTTTATTCATCGCCACCTCTTTTGCTCGTTTTTGAAAACGGGCCGTAGCAAGGTTCATATAATTGATACATGCGATGATTAAAATGAGTAAAGCCAGGAGAGCAAGATTACGGATCTCTTTAATATTTCCGATACGGCTGCTGAGAGCATTTAAATAATTGGATGAGTATAAATGAACGCGGGCAAACGGTTGTAAAGTTAATGTAAACCATTGTTGCTCTCCCTGAGGTAAAGCCGAAGTGACCACCAGTTGTATATTCTTTTCAACAGACCGAATATTAGCATGATCATTCAGGAGGCAATAGGTTTCAAAACTTGCATTACCCCATCTTGGGTGTGAATAAAATTTAGTCGATTTAAAAGAGCCGATGATATTACAATCGAGCGTACTGTTGGCAGGAAAATCTTTGTATACACCCGTAACCTCCAGTTTTTTATGATTATCCAACGTAATTGTTTTTCCCACCGGGTTTTCATTCCCGAAATATCGTTTGGCAATGGTGGAGGAGAGTACCACAGTATTCGGTCTTGTTAAAGCCGATGCCGGATTTCCCTGTATAAACGGACGGTTGAATAATTTGAAAAAATTCGCATCAGCCCAGTAAAAATTATTCTCTTTAAAATCATTATTATCTGCTTTGATGAATGCTGTTGTTCCATATCCATGTTTAAACATTCGGACGGCATATTTAATAGATGGAATACGATTGGATATCGCCGGACTTACTGCATCAGGTAAAGTACACCATGTCCCGTGTTCTTTTGTTTTGGCAAGTACACGGTATATATGTTGTTTTTGTTTGTACATATTATCGAAACTGAGTTCATGCAAGACGAACAGGCATAACAAAACAGTTACCGCAAGACTAACAGCCAATCCACCAATATTAATGAAGCTGTATAACTTACGCCGTACAAGCGACCGGTAGGCTATTTTGATGTAATTTTTAAACATTTCAATTAGTAATTAATAATGAGTAACGAAAAATGAAGATTCAGAGCTTTTGATGTTGGTATAGAGTAATTTCAATAACTCTTCATAATCATTATGAATGGATTCAAAGCCCTTATCATCGATAAATTCGGTATCCATTAGTAAGCGCAGCCAATAAGATGTCTCTCTTGCTTCTATATAGGCTAATTTCATTTTAAAAAGGAAGTCTTTCTTAGAACTGCCACCAATGGCTTCCTCCACATTT
>DATFMH010000091.1:0-16517 GCA_035267045.1 Balneolales bacterium | reverse complement strand
CGGGCCCCGACCCGGAATCTACCGGTTAAAGGCTGGGAACGCTGTTTCATCTCTAATTGGAAGAATGCTTAGGGGTTAAATCAACGGTTTGTAAACGGTGCCAACGCCTTGGCTGGATTCTGAATTAAATTCAGAATGACGTCGTTTGGTAACTGAATCAAGTTCAGCCTATCCCGAACGTTTTTTTCGGGGAATGACGTCGTTTGGAGGTTGGGTTAGGTTAGTTTAGTTTAGGAAAACTTACTAAAGAGCTTCCAACCATTATTGTAACTGTTCACTGTTCACTGTTTAAAACGAACCCCGTTTGTCTTTGAGGTATTTATAGAGCAATTCGCGGGCTCTGAAGATGTGTGCTTTAACAGTGCCCAGGGGCAAATCAAGGATATCAGCTATCTCCTGGTAACTCTTCTCCTCCATGTGACGCATTTCAATTACCCGGCGATATTTATCGGGTAACTGACGCATGGCTTCTTTAATGATATTATGCCGCTGCTTCCGGATGACCATATCATCTGTCTTCTGGGTTTCATCCGGCAATTCCATTTTCATATCCCCACCTTTTGTAGAAATAGGCTCGTCAATGGAATAGGTGTTCAGCTTTTTCTTTCGTAGATAATCGATTGTATGATTGGTGGCAATACGATATAACCAGGTTGAAAAAGCATAGTTCGTGTTATAAGAACCAATATTACTAAACGCTTTCGAAAATATCTCCTGGATCAAATCTTCCACGATATCATTATTACGAATCATTTTTGATATATGGTAATAGAGAGCCCGGTGATATTTTTCAACGATCTTATTATAAGCTTTTTCATCACCGCTTATGGCTTGTTCAACCAATATAGCATCTTCCCTACTGCTTTCGGAAGCAGTATGATTTTCTTCCTCAGAAGAAACAGGACTTATATTTTTTGAGTGGTTTGATGCCGCTGTCATGGTTGATAAAATATCGCTTTCACTACGTGATTATCAAGAGTGCAATCAATAACGATGTAAAATATAAAAAAAGTTTGAGCTAACTAATTTTATTCTTTTCAATTAACTCTCTTGATAAAAAAACTACCCTTTTTGTAATGCACCGTGCCTTATTCCACCGGTCGAGACAATTATCTTCTCCTGATTATAATAGCCCATAAATCCATCCAAAATCAGTATTCCCGCAATAAAAATATCAGCTCTGCCTTCCATGACCTCCGGATATTCTTTAATCATCTGACTATGGGTCATTTCTGACAATATTTGAATATACTTCCGGATTTTGCCACGTGTTAAAATATGGCCATTGATCCTGGCAGGATCATATTTCTTCAAATTTAAATCCATATATGCTAAAGAAGTCAAAGTACCGGCAACTCCAATCGCCGTAAAATTCGCATTATAATTGATCTGCCTTGAAGCCAATATGTCATTTATCTGATTCATGCATTCCGATATCTCCTTATCCGTTGGCGGATCATGTTTAAGATAACGTTCGGTGAAACGGACACATCCCATATTAAAAGAATGGGAATCCATTAATTGTAAATGTTTGCCAAATGCTATTTCCGTACTTCCTCCACCTATATCGAGAACGAGCCTGCCGTCTGTTTGAATATGTCCTAAAACAGATAAAGCTCCGGCATAGGTCCATTCTGCTTCATCAGTACCACTTAATACACGAATCTCCCAACCAGTTTGGTGCTTTACTTTTTTTAGAAATTCATTCTTGTTGGTTGCATCACGCACGGCACTTGTCGCAGTAACCGTTACCCGGGATACACATGGATACCTATTTCTAATGATGGATTTATACTCAATCAGGCTCTCGATAACACGGATCATGCCTGCTTGTGATAATTTTTTATCCCCGTCTACTCCACGGCCCAGTCGCGGCACCCTTTGTTCTTCATGAACGACCTCCACTTTGTCATTATTCACCCTGCCAATGAGAAGCAATACGGTATTAGTTCCTATATCAATTGACGCCTGTAAATCCATGGTTAACTCTTATTCTGTAAAACCAGAATGATCCACTCACCTTCCTTATTTTCATGGACAAGGTCCAGCCTCCTGAAGTTTTTATTCTGAAGGATCATCTCACGCTCCGTTACTAAAAGTCCGGAGAGTATCAATGTCCCATTTTTATCGAGATGCTCAACCAATTCCTTATCCATCGATAAAATAGCTGTGCGATTTACGTTGGCTAAAATAACATCATATCTGGCATCAGGTGCGACAATATCAAAAGAACCCTGTCGGATTATTATACTATCGCCGACGTTGTTCAATAAAGTATTTTCATTGGCATTTGAATAACTCCATTCATCAATATCAAAGCCAAGAGCCGATTCGGCGCCCACTTTTATAGCAGCAATAGAAAGAATGCCTGTCCCTGTACCTACATCTAAAATATGATCCCCTTTTTTGACATAAGATGGGAGTACACGCAGCATCAACCGGGTTGTCTCATGATAACCGGTACCAAAAGCCATCTTAGGATCTATTTCGAGTAATATTTTATCATCCGGTGGATTGCCGGGAAGCCAGGTCGGACGAATATAAAACTTTCCGATTATCTGTTCTTTTATCGTTTGCTCCCACTCTTCATTCCAGTTACGGGTTTCCTCAACTTCCTCACTCTCTATGTAACAATTTTCGCGTAATGAAGACAACCATTGCTCAATTTCCTGCCGCGATACATCGGTAAACCTGTTTTGTGGTATATAGGCCAGTAAGCGGTCATCTTCCTGTTCAAAACCTTCAAAATCCATCTCAAATAATTCGGCTATTAAACTTTCCTGATACTCAGATGGAATAACAATCACTAACTTCAAGTAATCCATTGTAAAATTAAATTCTGTTATATATCAATTCGTTTAATAAACTGCCGACTTTTTTCAGGGTTTGTTTATCGATGATTTTCATGTTATCGCGATGTGTGTGCCAATAAGGTGGAAAATCGATCTTTTTTTGTGAGACCTGTTTATGATTGACAATATCGATCGTTGGAAACGACAAATATTGATTCATGACAACATGATCATCTGAAATACCACGTGTCTCGATATTTGGGAACATCCCTGAATATCCCATGTCTTTAGCGACCTGCCAGATGCCATCTACTATATCCGGAGCATATCTGTATGACATCCCTTCTTTCGGAAAGTGAGCGTCTTTCCCACCTACCATATCCAGAAGTATACCAAAGCGGGGGTTATACCCTTTTACCGGTTGATTTTTGGCCCAATAGCGGGATCCGAGAAAGTAATTCGCCAAATCATCGTCTTTTCCATAATCTTCCCCATCAAAAAAGACTAAATCCACACCTATAGGTGGTGGATTATTTTTAAAAATCCTGGCAAGTTCCAATAACACACCTACCCCGCTGCCACCGTCATCCGCACCCGGAATTGGTTTGTTATAATAACTCGAATCCGGGTCCTGATCAGAATAAGGCCTCGTATCCCAATGAGTACACAACATGATCCTGTCACCGCTTGTCGGGTTAAAAGACGCAATAATGTTAGAGAGATCCAGGGTAACGTTATTGTATCCTTTCAGCTGAAAATCCTGTGAGTAGACATAGTTGTTTCCCGCATAATCGCGTAATTTTTTTAGCAGGTACTCACGATCTTTTTTATGGCTTAAGGAATTAACCGTGCGCGGACCAAAATCAACTTGTTTTTTTACATACTGGTACGCACTGTCTGCGGAAAAAGCGGGAACGACATTATTTTTAGAAGCGAATTCTTCCGAAACCGAATTTTTAGATGATTTTGATGAACATGCCGCAAACAAAAAAACAATGGCGACTAATAAACCGGATAGTTTTTTATTCATCGCGATGAACAAATGTCGAAGATGATTGATAAACCGGGAAAACGACCGTATCCATGATATCGACATGTGCGGGACGATTTGCTATAAATACGATGATTTCAGCAATATCATTCCCGGTTAACGGTGTCATACCTTTATACACTTTATCGGCTTTTTTATCATCACCGTGAAAACGGACATTACTGAACTCCGTTTCAACCAGGCCCGGGGACACCATACTTACCCTGATATTGGTTCCATGAAGATCAAATTTTGTTGACTGTGTAATAGCAGTCACAGCATGTTTGGTAGCACAATATACACTGCCGCCCGGATAAGCTTCGTGTCCGGCTATGGAACCGATATTAATGACATGTCCTTCATTACGTTCCTTCATCTTTGGAGTTATCAGTCGTGTCATGGTTAACAAACCTTTAACATTTGTATCGATCATTTCATCCCAATCCTGAAAATCAGCTGAATAAACAGGATCGAGCCCCCGCGACAAGCCCGCATTATTGATCAGGATATCAATTTTTGTGTCCCCCAAATCTTCCACAAAATTTAAACAGGCTTTCCGGTCACGAATATCAAAAGCACCTATGGTAACATCAACGGAATATTCTTTGATTATATCATCAGCAAGTATTTTAAGCCGTTCTTCCCGTCGTCCCGTGATAATGAGATTGACATTAAGTTCTGCCAACTGCCGGGCAGCAGCTTCTCCAATACCGGAAGTGGCTCCCGTCACAAGTGCCGTTTTTCCTTCTAATCTGTTAATCATTTTAAATTATTTTTCAGGATTCGAATTGTCTTTCAACTAATCGCGCGGCATTCAGGAGGCGTTCTTCCTCAAAGGTATTAGCCATGAATTGTAATCCGATGGGCAAACCGTTGGAATGATTTCCAACAGGGACATTAATTCCACATATCCCGGCCAAATTAGCTGAAATCGTATAAATATCGTTTAGATACATTTGCAACGGATCATCGACTTTAGAACCGATATCGAAAGCTGTTGTCGGGTTAGTCGGTGAAACGATGACATCCACATTTTTAAAAGCACGTTCAAAATCTTCTTTAATAAGCCGGCGCATTTTTTGTGCTTTACCGTAATAAGCATCGTAATAACCCGCACTCAAAACATAGGTACCCAGCATGATGCGTCTTTTAACTTCCGTTCCGAAGCCCTCTGTTCGTGATTGTTTATAAAGGCGTATCAATGGGGTATCCATCTTTTTCAACTCCTCTTCAATCACGGCCTTGTCACTATCCGATGCTGCCTTAAGGCTTTGCGTGATAGCTTCCTCTTCCTTGCGCAAATCATCTTTTACTTTATTGATATCTGCACGATGACCGTATCTAATACCATCATACCTGGCCAGATTACTGGATGCTTCTGCTGTTGCCAGGATATAATAGGTTGCGATGGCATATTTACTATAGGAAAGATCAACAGGGACTAATTCGGCCCCCTCTTTTTCAAGAGCTTTTATCGTGTCTTTAATACGGGTGTTAATTTCCGGATCCAGCCCCTCAGAAAAATATAGATCGGGGACTCCAACCTTAATTTTTGAATCCGGATCTTTGACCGTTTGTGTGTAATCAGGAACCGGAACATCTGCCGTCGTACCATCATGCGGGTCTCTGCCAGCTATACTGTTAAGGATCAGAGCAGCATCGTATGTATTGGTTGCTAATGGTCCTATGCAATCCAGTGATGAAGCAAAAGCAATCAGCCCATATCGTGAAACCCGCCCATAGGTTGGTTTTAATCCAACTACGCCACAGAATGAAGCAGGTTGACGTATGGAACCACCGGTATCAGATCCGAGGCTGGTATTACAGAAACCGGCTCCTACAGCGGCCGCACTGCCACCGGAAGAACCACCGGGCACTTTTGTTGTATCATTAGGATTTTTTGCCGGCCCGTAAATAGAATTCTCATTCGACGAACCCATGGCAAACTCATCCATATTCAAACGTCCCAGCAGAATCGCATCATTTTTGTTAAGCTTTTCGATTACGGTGGCATCGTAAACACTCTCGAATTTTTCCAGTATATGTGATGCACAGGTAGCCTGTTTTCCCTTTTCACAAATGAGATCTTTTATACCCATGATGGCGCCGGCTAATGGTCCGGCTGTTCCATCTTTTAGCTTTTTTTCGACCTCTTCTGCCCTTTTTTTGGCTTGATCGGGATAAACGCTTATAAAAGCATTTACATCATCGTTTCTTTGATTTATCTCATCTAAGTATGATGAAACAACTTCTTTGAGGGATATTTCACCTTTTTTTACTGCCTTCTGTAGTTCTTCAATATTGTTGTATGCCAAGACGGATATCTATTCTTTTTAATGATTATGATTTTTTTCGCTGTCTGATTTTTTAGATACGTTATCTACGGTATCTGCTTGTGAAATATCAGGCTTGACAGTTGATCTAACATCATTATCAATCTGTTTCACACTATCATTTACAGTATTTGCTCCGTGTTCTATTTCACGCTTAATATCATCGGTAGCTTTTTTAAACTCACTTATTCCTTTACCAAGTCCTTTTGCTAATTCAGGAATACGTTTTGCTCCAAATAAGAGAACAATAACCAAAATGATGACCAACCATTCAAGTCCGCCAAAATCACCCATGGCTTTAATCCTTTATAAAATTGTTAGTATATGATAATTATTTATAATCCATTTCTGAGTTTAGATAATTACCTCAGATCAGGATTTTGAATCGGTTTGAGAATCTTTTTTATTTGCCTCAGACTGATTATCAGCCGATTCTCTACTACCTTTGTCTATTTCATTTTTAATTTCATCTGAAGCTTTACGAAATTCGTTTATACCCTGACCAAGGCCACGGGCCAATTCGGGTATTTTCTTTGCTCCAAACAACAGGATGATAATTAAGATAATTACCAACCATTCAAAACCGCCGAAATCGAACATTCTTTCTTCTTTCTTAATTCGTTAGAAATTTTATGACAAAAAATTAATCAGGATGATGTGCCAGATTGGGTTTGAGAGGTCCTCTCTTCCTGTTTATCTGTCTGATTTGTTTCATTTTTACCTGCATCAATCTCTTTTTTAATATCTTTTGACGCCCTTTTAAATTCATTAATACCCTGACCTAAGCCGCGAGCTAATTCAGGAATCTTCTTAGCACCAAATAAAAGGAGGACTACCAGTATAATAACCAGCCATTCAAATCCACCTAAACTTCCCATAAAATAACATCCTTTCAGATTATAATTAGTTAATCAAGATCATGACTTCTTCTCTTAATCATACCTTAAAATAAGAAAATGTAAAGACTACTCGGAACAGAATAAACTTATTTTAAAAAAAAGTTGTTAAATACTTGAATTTCACAAATACTTTACTTTATTACGCGCATAGATAAAACGTTTAAATCAAGAATAAATTTTCAACTATGTATTGGACAATAGAATTAGCAGCAACACTCGAGGACGCTCCCTGGCCAGCGACACGCGACGAGCTCATTGAATGGGCTGAACGGAATGGTTGTCCTCAACAGGTACTCGATAATCTATATGAATTGGATGAAGAGGACGACACCCCTTATGAGAGTATTGAAGAAATCTGGCCAGATTATATTATGAAAGAAGATTTTTTCCATAACGAGGAAGACGAGGGATTTGACTACGATGATGTGTGATTTTTAAACTTTTTCATAAAAAAGTTTTTTATTAAAGCGGTTGCTTGAGATATTTGGGCAACCGTTTTTTTTGATTTTATACACAGAGAGTTTCATAATCCGTTGTAAATATTGCATAAATACTTAAAAATATTATTATTATCCCTTTTGTTCATTACTATTCCGGTAGCCATCACTTTTGCTCAGGATAATAGTACTCAACCCGATACAACTAACGAAGTAGTTAGGAGACTTCGATTTGTTGGTAATAAATTTGTCAATAACAGTACTCTTGAAACAATCGTGCGTACCCACACTAACCGCCAGCTTTTTGGTATTCCGGGTGTGACTCCATGGTATTGGATTTGGAAATTGACTAAAAAATTTGGGGAACGTCCGGCATATCTTGATCGAAGTGAAGTCGGCCAGGATATTGAGCGCCTTAAGACCTACTATAATTCCCAGGGATATTTTAATACAAGTGTAGATACCACTATTGTTGAGTTGCGCAAGAACAAGTATGAAGTATCATTCATTATTGACGAAGGTAAACCGTCGTATATCAGAAAAATACTTTATACTGGTATGCCACAATATGATAACCCACAAAAGATCCAAAATTTTTATCATAACAGCCCGCTAACAAAAAAACAGATTGACGATACTACTTTCCAGGCTAAAAAACGATTCACCTATGATGATATCGGTAATGAAAGAGACCGTATTATCAATTTCCTTAAAAATAATGGTTATGCCTCGGTTCAAAAAGATTCCATTACCGTACAAATAAAGAAGGAAGCGAAGGATACACTCAATCTTGATGTCCTTTTCCTGGTGAAACATGGTCGGTTATATCACTTTGGCGATACTTATATTAACCTTGCCGGGCCTGATAATAACATCTCTTATAATCAATTTGATACGCTAAAAGGCAAACCATATACCGCCGATACAGCACGTATCATCATACAAAAAGAAAAAGGCGCTCATTCCAGATTTAGCCTGCTAACAAGTCAACTACTGTTTAAACCGGGAGATGTTTTTGATAATCAACGGTACATGAGCACCATCAACCAGTATCAAAATCTTGGTATGATGAATGTCCGGCGTTTCTCACTTAATAAGAGTGGCGGATTACCTGACTATTCCAAAAAAACAATTCCTGTTTTAATTGACCTTCAAACGATACCAAGGCGAAGCATCACACTCGACCCTTTTATCATGCAACGATACGGATATGGAGCCGGAACAGGCCTCTCTTTTACTGATAACAACGTATTTGGAAAAGCTGAAAAATTGGATATCGGAACCAAGGCCAGTTTTGAATATGTATCCAAAAAACAATCTCAGTCCAACATTTTGTATAACCTGCAGGGATCGATTGGTTATACAGAGCCCAGGCTTAACTTTCCTTTTACCTTTCTGGACAAGAACCTGAATTTCCTGAATTCAAAAACGAATTACCAGGTCAGCATCTCTCATGCAAACCAGAATAACTTTAACATCAATGCTAATATTCGATTTAATGAGAAATTTATAGTTAAACACGATCAATATACTACCAGTTATCTCGATCTTTTTGATATGGAATGGATCGATGCGAGTGCAACACCCAGTTTCCGTGCACAACTGGACTCAACGTTTAAGGGCAATGAATTACAGAAACAATTTATTCTGGAGGATTTTCGTCCGAAGCTGAATACAAACCTACGATATACGTACCGAAAATCGACCACAGATTATATAGAGCGTGATAAAGGATATTACTTCGAAGGTTCTATCGAAGTTGGTGGTAACATCCCGTACCTTGTCGACCGCTATTTGACTTCACCCGGCACCGTTGAAGGATCTGTACCTTCATTTAGTTTCAGTAAATCGCGTCTTACCTATAGCCGGTATGGCAAACTGATACTTGATTACAGGCGATACATTCCTGTTTCTCCATCTTCTGTTTTTGCCTATCAGGGATATTTCGGTTTTGCCTATCCGTATGGCAAAACACGAACCATTCCACTTACCAAACGTTTTTACGCAGGTGGCAGTAATGATATCCGTGGTTGGGCTCCTTATCGACTGGGACCCGGCCCACTGGAAGATCAACAGGTTATCAACGGCGGTGAAATAAAAATTGCCGGCCATGTCGAATTACGTCAGGTTTTACTTAAGAATTTTCTATCGACACGCTGGATTGGTGCCGCTTTCGATGATTTTGGCAATGTGTGGAACGGTCCCCGTAATCCAATAAGTACCGGAAGGTTTGCTTTTGATTCATTTTATAAGCAAATAGCTATGAGTGCCGGTTTTGGCATTCGCTTAGATTGGCAGTATGTCATATTTCGAATTGACCTGGCATATCGCGTTCACGATCTTAAAAAAGGCTGGTTCAAAAAAAATGTTATGGGCTTGAGTTTTGGTATCGGCCAATCCTTTTAAACCGAAATTATTTACACTGCATTATGTTTGGATCAAAAAAACTTAATACCATTAAAAATCAAACAAATATCATATTCAAGACACCGTTTCTGTCTGATATGACGCCACCTGAAAGGTATGAATTCCTGCAACTCTGTCATCAGAGACGTTATAAAAAAGGAGAATTTATCTACTACATGGGTGATCCGGGTTCGGGAATGTATATTCTCGAAGAAGGGAAAGTTCTATTGAGTCTCGAGAAAGACGATAAAGAAATGTATGAAAACATACCGAGTCATGAAGTTCATCAGAGTGAATGTTTTGGAGCTCTTTCAGTGATTTACGAAATGAGACGAAAAACTTCCGCAAGATGCCTGACAGACGTAAAAGTACTTGGTTTCTTTCGACCGGATTATGATACTTTGAGAAACAGGCATCCGCTCATAGCTATTAAATTCCTCGAAAATGTAGCCTATACTTCTACTAATCTGCTTGAAAAAACAACCGATAAACTGATATCGGCTACAAATACCTCTGAGGCATTTTCCATTCAGGTTGAGACTATCAGTATCGATAACAGCAATAAACAAGAACAGTAGTATAGCGGTATTCTAATTTTATGAGTTTAAAAAAAGGAGCGGAAATCACATTACAGATCGATTCCGCAGCGTTTGAAGGGAAAGGTGTAGGCAGGATTGATAATCTTGCTGTTTTTGTCAAAAATACAGTTCCGGGAGATATTGTTAAGGCCCGTATCATTAAAAAGAGGAAGAAATACCGGGAGGCCAAACTCCTTGAAGTGATTGAGGCGGGTGAAAAACGAATAATCCCACGATGCCAACATGCAGCAATATGCGGTGGGTGTTCATGGCAGCATGTTCCTTATGAATATCAGCTTGAAATCAAACGTAGTCAGGTTCAAGACCATTTGAAAAGGATTGGAGGGTTCACTGATCTCGTGCCGAACCCTACCATCGGATCGGAACAACCATTTTATTACCGTAATAAGATGGAATACAGCTTTGGTGATCGACGCTGGCTGACCGAAGAGGAAATCAAGAGCGGGAAAGTAATAAAAGACAAAGATGTTGCCGTTGGGCTTCATGTCCCGGGACGCTTTGACCGTATTTTGAACCTCGATGAATGCCATCTACAGGATCCTGTCTCCTATGAAATTATGGATTTTGTCCGTTCTTATGCACTCGAAAACGACATCCCCCCTTACAATACGGTAAAACATACCGGCTTTTTTCGAAATGTGGCTATACGAAACTCATATCACACCGACGATCTGATGGTTAATATTGTCACTTATAATGATGACGAGACTGTTTTGAATGATCTTACGGGAAAGCTATTGAAAACTTTTCCCCGAATCACAACCATCGTAAATAATATTAACGATACTAAATCGCCTGTAGCTGTTGGACGTTATGAGAAAACATATTATGGTACCGGTTATATTCGTGATTCCATCGGCTCCTATTCGTTTAAAATACATCCCAACGCCTTTTTCCAGACAAACACCCGGCAGGCAGAGACGTTGTATGATGTGGCTCTCAAATATGCTGAAATCAAGCCTGAGGACCTGGTATATGATCTTTATTGTGGAGTAGGTACCCTGACACTTTATGCCAGCGGGAAGGCAAAACAGATCGTAGGTATTGAAGTGAATGATATCGCCATCGAAAATGCCCGGTCCAATGCCGGAGAAAATGAAGTCAGCAATGTTGAATTTCGCCTTGGAGATATGAAAGATGTATTCACGGATGAGTTAATTGATGAATTCGGCAAGCCCGATGTGATAATAACTGACCCGCCCCGTTCCGGGATGCATCCCGATGTCGTTACTAAACTGAAAGAGCTCAAAGTCAAACGAATTGTTTATGTGAGTTGTGACAGCGCTACACTTTCCCGTGACCTGGCTGAACTGTCTGAGGTTTATACCATTGAAGAAGTTCAACCGGTTGACATGTTTCCACAAACCTATCACATTGAGAATGTTGCAAAACTGAATCTCAAAGATTAAGGAATTAAAAATCAGGGTAATATTATGTTAAAAGCCGGTGTAATTGGTGCCGGAATCGGAGGCCTTGCCATTGCCTGTCTATTGGCTAATGACGGTTATGAGGTAACAGTTTATGAGAAAAATGACTCTGCCGGGGGTAAATTAAACCAGGTCATTTATGATGGATATCGTTTTGATACCGGTCCCAGCCTTCTGACAATGCCTTATTTGCTGGATCAGGTTTTCGCTCTATGTGATGAGGATATCGAAGATTACCTTGAAGTAGAGCCCCTTGACCTTTTATGCCGCTATTTTTATCCGGACGGCACCATTTTTAATTGTTATTCGGATAAAGAAAAGACTTTGAATGAGATTAAAAAAATAGCTCCCGGTGATATTAAAGCATATAGTAACTTTTTGAATTATTCCGAAGATATTTACGATCGTACTTTCACTTCTTTTCTGTTAAATCCGTTGAATAGCTGGCTCGATTTCCTGGGATTAAGATATGTTGATCTTCTTCGAATCGACGCATTCTCTACCGTTGCCAATCGGGTTGACACCTATTTTGAATCGGAATATCTGAGGAAATTCTTTAAACGTTTCACTACCTATAACGGTTCATCCCCATATAAAGCACCTGCCACTTTCAATATCATACCTCATGTGGAGTTAACAATGGGGGGATATTATATCAGGAATGGAATGTACCGTTTAATAGAAGCGCTCATCAAACTGGCTGAAAAATCAGGTGTTATAATTAACTTTAATAGTGATGTACAACATATTGGTATTGAGGATAATAAAGTATCTCACCTAATAATTAATGGAGAACATGATGAATCATTTGACCTGATTGTTTCGAATAGTGATGCCAGTGAAACATATCTGAATTTATTACCGGATAATGCTTTTTCTTATAAGAAGAAAGAGAAAATAGAAAAGCTTGAACCTTCCTGTTCCGGTTTCGTTCTTCTTTTGGGATCTAATAAAACATTTCCTCAATTGGATCACCATAACCTGTTTTTCAGTACCGATTATCACAAAGAATTTGAACAGATTTTCGACGATAGAGTCATGCCGGACGATCCGACAATATATGTAACAAATACCTCGCACCGGGATCACAATCTGAGTCCTGAAGGTGGTTCGAACTTGTTTGTAATGGTTAATGCCCCCTATTTAAGCTCCTCTTACGCATGGGAAGAACGAGGAGAAGCCTATGCTGATAAAATTATCAGTGAGTTGGAAAAACGTGGACTTGAAGGATTACGGGAGTCTATTGAATTTAAGCATACGATCACCCCGGAGGATTTTTACCAAAAGTACAGATCTAACAAGGGCTCCATTTACGGCACCTCCTCCAATAACAAACTTTCGGCATTCATAAGGCCCCGGAATAAATCTCCCTATGTCAAAAACCTGTACCTGGTTGGGGGCAGCACACATCCGGGCGGAGGAATTCCTCTTGTTATACTATCCACATTTCATGCCATGCGATTGATAACAAGAGATTTTCAGTAGATTTGCGATAAAATAGAACGCGGATAACGCGCTTCGCAAGATGTAAGATATAAGTGTTATGAACAAGGAAAAATGACCGGCCTTTAATCACGAACCCTAACTCCCGTAATTCTACGGGACAAGCTACACCATCCCAAGGGAAGGAATTTGAAAATGAACCCATCGGGTTCATTTAGTTAACTGAAACTGTTTACTGCTTACTGATCACTGACTTTTTCAGTTCTGGCACCCAAATTTATCACTTCTACATTAGTAACCCTTCCATCATCTATAGAAAAACGGATAATAGTCCGCATCAACTGAAAACCTTGTTTACCGGCCGCACCGGGATTCATATATAATATTTTTCTATTCAGTGGATCTCTTGCAATCTTCAGGATATGAGAATGCCCGCAAATAAAAAGATTTGGTGGATTTTCTTCCATCTCTTTACGTATTGGAAGTGCATACCGTCCGGGATTTCCACCAATGTGAGTCATCCAGACATCCACCCCATCTTTCGTTAGACGTTGATTTAATGGATACACTTTACGGATATCCTGACCGTCAATATTCCCATAAACACCAATAACAGGCGCAATTTTCTCAAGTTCTTCAGCTATCTGAATACTTCCAAAATCACCGGCATGCCATATTTCATCACAATCCTTGAAATATTTGAATACCTGGGGATCCAAATAATTATGTGTGTCGGAAATCAGACCAATTTTCAACATCTTAATTTTTAATTCTACTAATCCATTGACAGTGTGTATATTTAAGCAGGAATTTTGGCATTTTCCTGTCAACATCAAAACAAAAAAAGTATTTTTTTCATTTACTTGATATTAAATTAATTATAACCGTCTATGAAGCAATTCCGTTTCAGTATAATTATTGTTACCTGGAATGCCTTGCATCATTTAAAAAACTATTTGTCATCAGTGGCTGCCACGGATTTTCCTGATTATGAAATTCTCATAGCCGATAATGCCTCCTCAGATGATACCAGAGAATGGGTACAGGAGAATTTTCCCGGTGTCAGGGTTGTCAGGTTAGATGAGAATTATGGTTATTGCGGTGGTAACAACCGGGCTGCCAAAAAAGCTACCGGGGATATTCTCCTTTTTTTAAATAATGATGTAGAAGTTGATCCCGGTTGGCTGACGCCCTTGAATGATGTTTTTCAGAATAATCCTGAAGTGGCCGTTGTACAGCCAAAATTACGATCACACACCAACAAAGAATATTTTGAATATGCCGGTGCCGCCGGCGGCTTTCTCGATAAATACGGGTATCCCTTCTGCCGGGGCCGCATTTTAGAAACCGTGGAAAAAGACAATGGTCAATACGATGAACCCACCGATATCTTCTGGGCAAGTGGAGCCGCTTTCGCTATTCGTAAAGACCAATTTGAACTGATGAATGGTTTTGATGAGGATTTCGAATTTCATATGGAAGAAATTGACCTGTGCTGGCGCTTGTGGAATCGCGGGTACCGTGTTCGTTACTGCCCCAGTAGTGTAGTTTACCATTTAGGTGGGGGCTCACTGGCCATGGGGTCACCACGAAAAATGTATTACAATTTCCGCAATAACCTGATCATGTTATGGAAAAATGCTACACCTTATGATCTGCTGACAAAATTTCCAGTAAGGATTAAACTCGATATCATAGCTTTTTTGCGTTCTCTTGTTACATTCAAATTTAGGGAAGCAGGGGCTATTTTACGGGCCCATATTCATTTCTGGAAAAGATTCAGTGTTTATAATAACCGCCGGCAACATCTCGCAAGCCGACGAACCAATCCTGATAATCCCAAGACACTTCTCACCTTAAGCATCATCTGGCAATATTATGTTCGTCATCGACGCACATTTGGCGAACTAATAGAACGCAGATGACGCAGGTTTTTTAACCACTCCGGAGTGGCGTCCATCTACTTTTGCCCGCAGTGTCATTCAGGGTTTATGGCCTTTTGCTAAATGGACACCACCTGGGAGGTGGAGCCCATCTACTTTTGACCCGTGGTGTCATACAGGGTTTGTGGCCTTTGCTAAATGGACACCACCTGGGAGGTGGGGCCCATTGGATTGGGGAATTAAGATAATTTGTAAGGATTTCTTTTCTAAATAATCTATTTAATAAAATTCAACTCATGAATTAATCAAATATATGCACTTGGAGACTGGGTATTATTACCATATTTATAACAGATCGAACAACAAAGAAGTAGTGTTTAGAGAATATTCTAACTACGTATTATTTCTAAGTAAATTTCGACACTATTTAAATGAGGATCTATTAGTTATAGCTTATTGTTTGATGCCAACTCATTTTCATTTTCTTGTAAAAGTATTAGGAATTGATGTTGACAAAATCAAAAAAAGTATTGGAATACTATTAAGCTCATATACCAAAGCTATAAATGTGAGTTATAATAGGAATGGAAGTTTATTTCAAAAACACACAAAAGCTAAACTTATCGATAATGAGGATTATCTAATAACTTTAACAACCTATATTCATCAGAACCCAATCAGATCTGGATTAACTAATCGTATAGGAGAATGGCCATTTTGTAGTTATCCGGATTATGCAGAATTTAGGAATGGTTCTTTGCCATCATGTCAATTAATAAAAAATTATTTCCATGACACTAAACAGTTTATTGATTTCTCAAATAACTCGATTGTAAATATTAAAAAAGAATATTGGGTTTAGATACAATGGGCTCCCCACCGTACTTTTCCGGAGTGGCGTCCATCTACCTTTGCCCCGTGGTGTCATACAGGGTTTGTTGCCTTTTTTAAATGGACACCACCTGGGAGGTGGGGCCCATTGGACTCGATGGGCTCCACGCCACGCTTTTCCGGAGTGGCGTCCATCTACTTTTGCCCGCAGTGTCATTCAGGGTTTATGGCCTTTTGCTATATGGACACCACCTGGGAGGTGGAGCCCATTGGGCTCGATGGGCTCCACGCCACGCTTTTCCGGAGTGGTGTCCATCTACCTTTGCCCTACGGTGTCATTCAGGGTTTGTGGCCTTTGCTAAATGGACACCACCTGGGAGGTGGGGCCCATTGGATTGGGGAATTAAGATAATTTGTAAGGATTTCTTTTCTAAATA
>DATFMH010000090.1:0-10238 GCA_035267045.1 Balneolales bacterium | reverse complement strand
CTGCCTTCTGCCTTCTGCCTTCTGCCTTCTGCCTTCTGCCTTCTGCCTTCTGCCTTCTAAAATCTATCTTCCCGATTTTTAATTCGAAAACACTTTACCACCAAACGCATAATACTATTGACATTCCTTTGGCCATGCTTTACATTGACTGAACAGTCAGTCATAAATGGTACTTATATATGCCAACGAATAAAATCATAAAACGGAACGAATCAACAGATAACATCCGTCACAGTTTCAGCAAGGTGGCGTGGTTTTACGATTTCTGGGGAAAACTGACCGAGTCGAAGGCCCAGGATAAGGTTTGGGAATACGCGGATATCCGGAACGAAGATGCAGTTTTGGAAGTCGCAGTCGGCACCGGACTGTTGTTCAAAAAAATCGTCGAAATTAATAAAGAAGGATATTCGACGGGAGTGGATTTATCGCCCGATATGATCGCACAGGCGAGAAAAAGTTTACAAGGTAATTCGGATAACGATAACTACACGTTAAAAATCGAATCAGCCGATCAGCTATCCTGTGAAACCGGATCTATTGATGTTCTGATAAACAATTATATGTTCGACTTGTTACCGGAGCATATGTTCACCCCCATTTTGAATGAATTCCACCGGGTATTAAAGCCTGAAAGTAAACTGGTCATCACATGTATGTCATTTGGAAATAAATGGTATCACAAATTCTGGAAATCGCTGGCTGTTCATATTCCGGCTCTGCTCACATATTGCAGGCCGGTTGAATTGTCAGAATACCTGGTCAAAGCCGGTTTCAAAATCGATAAACATACATTTATCAGTCAAAACACATTCCCGAGTGAAGTGTTTCTGGCTAAGAAGAAACAATGACTAATATGAGATTACATCAATGAGTCCACGTTCATCAAAAGAATTCGAACAAATACGCAAGAGCAGGCGTGAGTCTATATTAAATGCTGCTCTCCGACTCTTTGCCGATAAAGGGTATCGTGCTACAAGCATGAGTCATATTGCTGAAAACGCCGGTGTCGCCAAGGGATTGATTTATAATTATTTCGATAGCAAAGAACAGTTATTGGAGGATGTTATCCAAAAAGGATTCGACAGCTGCATGCCTCAAATAAGCGAGGAAGAGTTCACCAAATCGGCTCCAGAAACCATTTTTAAAGATATTCTATATATGATGAAAGAATCTTTCAAGAGTCATCCTCATTTCTGGCAGCTCTATGCCAGACTATTTATGCAGGTCTATGAGAATCAATCACTATTAAAACGAATGGATCAGTATTCCCGGAAATACTATGATTACCTGGGTAACCTGCTCGTACAACTCAATATCCCTGATGTACAAACCGAGACATTCAAGCTGGCGGCATTGCTCGACGGTATTTTATTGCATTACCTGGCGGTAGAAAAATATCCGTTAGATGACGTCGTCGACAGTATCGTCAACGAGTACCTTCATAAACGCAAACCTTCATAACGGCAATTATTGGAAATGATAACAAAACGATTCATTCTAATCATCTTACCGGTCATCTTTCTGATCACATTGGCCACATCATCATTTGCGCAGGACGCTACCGATATCGTCAAAAAGATGGATCAAAAAATGCGGGGCAACACATCGCAGGCCGATGTTACCATGAAGATCATTCGCCCAACCTGGTCGCGCAGCGTCGAATTCAAGTTCTGGTCGAAAGGCCACGACTATTCCATGATACTTATCACCGAACCCGCGCGCGATAAAGGCTCAGCCTTTCTCAAACGAAAAAGAGAGATATGGAACTGGGTGCCGCGCATCAGCCGGGTTGTCAAGCTCCCGCCATCCATGATGATGCAATCGTGGATGGGTTCTGATTTCACGAATGATGACCTGATAAAGGAATCATCGGTAGTTACGGATTATAATCATACAATGGCCGGTGACACTACCATTAATAATTATCCCTGCTATAAAATCCGGATGATACCGAAACCAAACG
Source organism: Balneolales bacterium (assembly GCA_035267045.1). GTDB lineage: Bacteria > Bacteroidota > Rhodothermia > Balneolales > DATFMH01 > DATFMH01. Next base: position 8,275 of record DATFMH010000090.1, on the reverse strand, counting down.
CACCGGTTGTATGGGGCAAAGTGCTCGTCTGGATTACAAAAAAAGGTTACATGGAATTGCGGGCCGAGTTTTATGACGAAGACGGCAACCTGGTCAATACGATGACTGCCTCCGATATCAAGCAACTGGGCGGACGTGAACTTCCGGCGCATATGGAAATGGTCCCGGCCGACAAAAAGGGCCACAAAACCATGCTCGATTACCATACGCTAACCTTCAACAAACCGATATCCGACCGCTTCTTCTCCATCCAAAACATGAAACATCTTCAATGATCAGGTAACAATGATCAATTAACAATGACCAATTATCAGATTAGAAACTTATGAAGAAGGAAAATGTTTTATATGATAAATCCTATGAGTTTTCTATTAAGATTATTAAGCTCTACAAATATCTACAAAAAGAGAAAAAAGAATACACTCTTTCACGTCAACTTTTAAGATGTGGTACATCTATTGGTGCTAATGTAGCTGAAGCCAACGGGGCCATTTCTGAAGATGATTTTTCGGCTAAAATATCAATAGCTTATAAAGAATGTCTCGAAACAAAATATTGGTTATCACTACTCAAGGATACCGAATATATTTCCATAGACATATATACAAAATTATATAGTTCTGCCGATGAAATCGCAAAAATCTCATATAGTATACTTAAAAAGACACGTATTTAAAGTGCATTGATAATTGTTAATTGATAATTGTATGATTGTTAAACTGGCCTGGCGAAATATTTGGAGGAATAAGCGACGCACGTTTATCACGGCATTTTCTGTGATGCTGGCGGTTTTTCTATCCGTTCTCACCCGATCCATGCAGTTTGGATCCTATGATAAAATGATACAGAATATCGCCGGTACCTTTACCGGTTATATCCAGATACATCAAAAAGGATATTGGGACGAACAGACGCTGAATAACAGTTTTGCACAGGATGATTCGGTTGATCATGTTGTCGCCAGACAAACAGGCATTAAAGCTGTTGTTCCCCGATTACAATCGTATGTTTTGGCATCGGGTACAAAAAGCAGCCGGGCGGCATTTGTCCTTGGTATCGATCCAAAAGCGGAAAATGATTTGAGCGAACCCCAAAAACGCCTGATCAAAGGACAATATTTAACATCCGATAACGAAGATGGTGTTATCATCGCACAGGGTCTGGCCGACCAATTACAATTATCTGTGAAAGATACACTCGTCCTACTTGGCCAGGGATACCACGGACAAAGTGCCGCCGGTAAATACCCGGTCAAAGGTATTGTAAACATCCCACAACCCGATCTAAACCAGGTATTAATCTATCTGCCGATCCAACAGGCCCGCGTGTTATTCGGTGCATATAACCGGTTAACAGCCATTGCTTTGGTCTTGCAGAAAGCGGATATGGTCCCACAGGTAACTAAAAACCTACGCAGCGAGTTGCCATCTCATTATGAAGTGATGGACTGGCAGAAGATGATGCCCGAACTGGTCCAGGCCATCCAGGCCGATAATGCCGGCGGACTGATCATGCTGATGGTACTCTACATGATTGTCGGCTTCGGAATATTGGGTACCATATTGATGATGACGGCGGAACGAAAATATGAGTTGGGCATCATGATAGCGGTTGGAATGCATCGTTTCAAACTGGGATTAAATATCCTGATTGAGTCTCTTTTTATGGCGCTAATTGGTGCACTTGCAGGTATTTTAATCAGTTTACCGGTGATATGGTATTTCCACCTTCATCCGATCTATTTAACCGGCGACCTGGCCCGTGGGATCAAGACTTTTGGGATGGAACCGATCATCCCCTTTTCGGTCGATCCACTCATCTTGATAGATCAGGCCTTGATTGTATTTGGCATGACCGGCATCATAGCTCTATACCCTGTCTGGTACACGTTCCGACTAAAAGTAAACACGGCTATCAGACCATAAACGAAATTATCTATGTGGACAATCATTAAAATAAGCTGGAAGAACGTTTGGAGAAATCCTGTTAGAAGCGGTGTGGTCATCACAGCCGTGATGCTGGGAATCTGGGCCGGTATCTTTATTGTCGGTTTTACCAACGGTATGAGTCAGCAGCGGCTGAAGGATCAACTGGACACGTATACCGGACATATCCAGGTTCATACGCCGGCTTTTGTAAGCGATAAGAAAGTAAGTCAATATATCCCGGATGGGGATAGTGTACTGGCTCAGTTACGGCGGACACCGGGAGTTGTTGCAGCCATACCGCATACTGTTGCCACCGGACTGGCTTCAAGTAGCACTAATTCATACGGCAGTACCATTGTAGGTGTCGATCCCAATGCCGAATCGACGGTTCTTACTTTGCCACATAAACTTGTGGAGGGAAATTTCTTTACAGAAGACAAACGATTCCCGGTTGTCATCGGGAAATCGTTGGCCAAGCGGTTGAATGTTCATATGGGATCCAAAATTGTATTGACCTTCCAGGACACTACGAATAACATCACGGCTTCGGCTTTTCGCATTGTCGGTATTTTCAAAACGAGTAACAATACATATGATGAAAGCCATGTCTTTATCCGGTCGAGCGATCTTAATAACCTTTTGGGAACGCACGACCTGATCCATGAGATCGTCATTAAAACAACCGATGCGCACCAGGCTCCGGCTATAGCTAAAAAGATGCAACAACAATTCCCGTCATTGTCAGTTCAAAGCTGGCAGGAAGTAGCCCCCGAACTCCGGTTACTGGACTCCACCATTAAACTTGAGATTTATATCTTCATGACCATCCTCGTGCTGGCGCTGGCATTAGGAATCGTGAATACTATGCTGATGGCTATCCTCGAACGTACCCGTGAACTGGGAATGCTGATGGCCGTGGGGATGAATAAGAAACGCGTCTTCGGGATGATCGTAGCGGAAACATTTTTCCTCAGCTTTGTTGGTGCACCGCTTGGGATATTTTTTTCATGGATTACCATTAAGCTAACGGGTAATTATGGCATCAACCTGAGTGTTGTTGCCAGGGGCTTAAGCCAGTTTGGTTACGGCTCCATCATCTACCCAATTCTTGATAACGCCTATTATTTTCACATCGCGTTGATGATGGTCGCTGCGGCATTGTTATCAGCTGTTTACCCTGCCATTAAAGCGTTACGACTCCGACCTGTTCAAGCAATCCGAAAAATGTAAATTATGTCCATTATTCATACAAAAAATATTACCAAAATCTACACCGAGACCAGCGTACCCGTCAACGCTTTGAATGGCGTAACCCTGGATGTTGAGAAAGGTGAATTCACGTCTATCGTCGGTCCGTCCGGATCCGGTAAAACGACATTATTAAATATCATCGGCGGGCTCGATAGTCCAACCGAAGGTAATATCATTATTGATCAAACGGATCTGGGTACCCTATCCGACAGTGAGCTAATCTCCTTTCGCCTTAGTCACATTGGTTTCGTATTTCAGGCCTATAACCTGATCCCTGTTCTGACAGCACGTGAAAATGTGGAGTTCATCATGCAATTACAGGGGCGATCCAAAAAAGAATGTCATGAACGGGCCGAATCATTACTACATGCCGTTGGATTACAGGATCGCATGGATAACCGCCCATCGGAGTTGTCAGGTGGTCAGCAGCAACGTGTCGCCGTGGCACGAGCCCTGGCTTCCAAACCCAAGTTTGTCCTGGCCGATGAACCCACTGCTAATCTCGATTCCAAATCGACCGCCAACCTGTTGGATATAATGTATCGATTGAACCAGGAAGAACATATAACATTTATTTTTTCCACCCACGACCAGCGCGTAATTGATCGCGCACTGCGAATTGTAACACTTGAAGACGGCAAGATTATCAAAGATGAGACGCATTAAACAAATATCAGCTTTTTCTATTTTACTTTTAATTTGGAGTTTGATATCAACCCCGGTGGCTGCCCAATCCATTCACTGGGGAAACTGGATGAAAGCGGACGGGTATGTCAAAGAGCTCGGTACTTTGAGCTTCGATGACGCTTTGAAAGTGTTCCATTACGATAACCTCATCCACAACCGGATTAACACGCACTGGACATTCACTCCTCACTGGACAGGTGAAGCGGATCTGCGTACGCGTCTTTTTAACGGTTACTCGGTTGATCATGAACCCGGATTTGCTCAAATAGCAGGACACGATAACGGCCTTGTGAATCTATCCTGGAATGTCATAAACTCGAAGCCATTTTTGCTCAACACGCAAATCGACCGTTTATACACCACTTATTACACGAATAAATGGGAGCTGGATGTCGGCCGGCAGCGTATCAACTGGGGACGGACACTCGTCTGGAATCCCAACGATTTGTTCAATGCTTATTCATATCTGGATTTCGATTATGAAGAACGGCCCGGTTCAGATGCCATACGGTTTCAATATTTCACCGGTTTTGCTTCCGGATATGAAGTGGCTTTCAAACCTGCCCGGAACATGAAAAACTCTGTAGCAGCTTTCCTGGTTAAACAACATTCCGGGGAATTCGACATCCAGGGACTCGCCGGTTATTATCGAAATCTTTTAGCAATTGGTGGTGGCTGGGCAGGTCCCATCGGGGATGCCGGTTTCAAGGGAGAATTCACTTATTTCCAATCCTTTCTTAATATGAACGATGCTTATCTTGTTGCCAGTACATCATTGGATTATGCTTTTCCGAGTTCACTGTATCTGTATGGAGAATTTCTCTATAATGGACACTGGAACCGATATATGAATCCTGAGCTGATCCTGTCCGGTTCTTTATCACCGAGTAACCTATTCATTGCCAAAACAGCCGTATTCGGTGAAGTGCAATATCCCCTTAGTCCGCTTATTACCGCTACCTTTTCTGGCATCACAAGCACTACCCAAAAGATGATCATCCTCATCCCGCAGGTGAGTCTTTCCGTAACCAACGATATCGACTTTTTACTATTGGCACAGGTATTCCGGGATAAACGTTTCAACCGGATACTCAATACCCCCAATATTTTATATGCCCGTCTGAAATGGTCTTTTTAGCACCTTATAAAATCCCGGGGAATTGAAACTATATGAACCTATTGGTTTATTTGTCTATTACATCATTATTTACGGCTGTGTATGTGAAACATAGTTAACGTGAGGTTTGGATAAGAATCGCAGAGTTATAATTATTACATTGAGAATACGACCTGTGAAAATATAACATATCTTGATGACGGACGACTGACCATCGACGACACAGAGCTGTTTTGATGCATTAAGCATGATTCCGATACCGAACGCACGTTGATTATACGGTATTTCAGGATGGGTCCAACCTCACGTTAGTTAGCCTGACACTGGCTACCCTCTTTATTCCACGATTTGAAATGGTACTCTGCGTTCTATAATTAACTTATTACCGGGAACCCGTACGGTCATAACAAAATCGTACCAACCTGGTTTTAAATCACTCAGATTGATACTAAACCAGTGACCATCCTTTTGGTATTCTGTGTTGTATTCCACAGTAGCCGCCGCTTTATCTTTGTAGGGTCTGACTTTCCCTTTGGGAGAATCACCTCTGAATCTATCAAAACGATATTCAACGGTATAATTAGGACTTTTTATATGATAGGTTTCAAAATAAACGAGCATATGGCTGTTCATCTTGAAATTTTTATTGACAGCCGGATAAAACGGAATACGCTTATTTTCATCTGTCTTTTGCATTTGACCGATAACCGGATCACTAACTGTCATCTGACCAGTTGTCGCAGGTAGTGTAGGTGGTAATTGGATCTTTACCGGCCCGGTACTTCCGATTAAAGGAGATTTTTTTTGATCATCGATTAAAATATGTCGTGGATTCCCTTCATCAGCCAGATCCATACCCATTAAAATAGTTTCACCCACGCTATCGGAATTGATATTGAATAAAACCGGGTGATTTATTCGACCAGACAAAACCGAAGTTTTCTTTCGCTCAATGTTTTGCCGGTCACCATATGTGTTATAAGAGAAGAAAGTGCTATATAATTTCATATCCGGCAACCTGTCATATCTCTTCTGCATTTTCCTTATTCGTTTTCTGAAAACGTAGATTTCAGGATAAGCCGCTATATAGTATACTGTCTGTCGATCTTTATTCAAAAAGCGGTAAACGGCATAATCGACCGGCATAAATTTTTCTTTAGTTATAATACTCGTCGTATTAGGTGGGGATAACTGATCTCGTCTGTTTGATTGTAATGCTTCCTTATTCTCAAACTTAAAAAGGACTGATGGCTCCTGAAAAACGGCGGCGCCCCTGTCCCCTTCAGAACTGTTAATGATCATATCACGGGTCATATCACTATATAAATTACCAAAATAGTTATTCAACCCTTTTATCTCGTCTAATATGCCATATTTGATCATTAATTTTCCACCTCTGCTGTCAATACCTGCCGCCCTGAAGCTATACCCGTAACTCGGAATGACGGAAAGTATACCGGGCTGTAAACTGAATCGACCGGCATTGTTTTTTTGGCCAAATAAATAATAGGATGGTACTTTTCTATTACTGAAATTATATGACCAAAGCTCAAAATTAACGATCAATGGCAGGTGGGGATGAAATTCCCTGCCGTTTATTGCAACCGGCAAACCAGTCAATGGATTTGATACGCCATGAAAGGGAATGGCTTCCTTCAATCTCTCGTATGGTTTACCAAATTTAATATAGATCACTCCCCTGTCATCCGTACCATAAACAGAAGTATGATTCCGGGTGAAATATTTCCTTGCATAAGCAATACGCTGCCAGTGTTCAATCAGCCTTTCATTGACTTTTGTTGAAAGAATGGGGTCTACCTGTTTCCAGTAAAATGCAATCTCCCTGAATAAGTCCGGGTTTTTCTTTTTTAATTGATGTTTCCACTGTTTCTTTATCTTATCGGGGACAATTGGCAATAATCTTTCGACCTCCCGGGTCAGTATTTTGGGTGATTCATTCCAACTGGCATACTCCATATTATCGATATAAAACGTACTGGCATTCTCGTAGTTTTCGAAATCCCTGTTTTTTGTAACAGTCTCGATATACTTTATTGCAGTCCTGGGATCCGATTTGTGATGAGTATCAAGATTACCGAGATAGGTCGTCCAGATGGTAATCGCTTTTTGCCAGTTTCCGGCTTTTATATCTTTAAGCCCTTTAGCATACAGATTCTGACCAGGGTCATCCTCGTATTGGGGGGATGCTGCTACTACCAGTGAAGGAAATAAACCGATACAGACCATTAAAACGGTTAATCGCTTTATATTTTTCCACTGAAGATAAGGTAACCGGTCAACATACTTCATAGTGAGGCCTCTAAATATATAAACTATATACTTTTATAAAGTATATTTATTCCTATAATATCAAGTCCTTAGGTATGATATTTCACTTCTTTTTACATTTTTCGGATTCGATTCACCATTTTCTTTTATTCTTCCGTAAATTCCATCGATTTTAATCAAAAAATAAGATTTTATAATGAAGATAATTCCAGCTATAGATTTACTTGACGGCAAAGTTGTTCGTTTGAAAAAAGGAGCCTATAATGACGTCTCATCATATAATACCAGTCCCGTTGAACAGGCCGTACAGTATGTTGAAGCAGGTTTTACACACCTGCATATCGTTGATTTGAATGGAGCCAGGGATGGGAAATTTATCAACCTGCCTGTGGTTAAGAATATTATCTCGACTACCGGTGCTTCTATTCAAACAGGAGGTGGAATTCGCATTTTCAGTGACTGCCAACAACTATTTGACGCCGGTATATCTAAAATTGTCAGCAGTTCGATGGCTGTAAAAAATGAACCTGACTGGATTAAAGCACTTCATGAATTTGGGGGAGATAAGTGTATTCTCGGGATGGATTTAAAAAACGGCAAAATCGCTTACTCGGGATGGACCGAAACGGCTGATGAATCAACCGATTCATTTTTGAAACGAATGATCTCCGAAGGATTACAGGAAGTTTTATGTACTGATATTTCCAGGGATGGCATGCTTAGCGGGGTAAATATCAATCTGTACAAACAACTTCAAAACAGTTTCCCGGATATCAGGTTCATTGCCTCAGGTGGTGTTTCCGGTGAAAAAGACTTACAGAAATTATCCGAACTTGATATCTATGCTGTGGTAATCGGCCGGGCTTATTATGAGGGACACTTGAGTCTTGATATAATGAAATCATATCATGGATGATTGAGAGCTATCAGCTTTCAGCGACCAGCACTCAGCTTATAATTACCCCCATTTTGTCATTCCAAAGCTTGCTGATAACTCTATCAG
>DATFMH010000089.1:0-4708 GCA_035267045.1 Balneolales bacterium | reverse complement strand
CGTGTTATTGGTATTTTCATGGTTATTGGCGGGTTATGCTACCTGGTGAACAGTTTTTCGAGTTTCCTGGTACCGGGATTTGCCGCTGGTTTGACCCCTTATATGCAGATTCCATCCGGTCTGGCTGAACTTACCTTTTGTCTGTGGCTGCTCATGGTTGGGTTAAATGAGGTTATGTGGAAAGAAAAAGCAAAAAAAGAGCGGCTTTGTAAGTTAACTTATAGAATTAATCCGAATACGCATACAACATAGTACTTTAAATATTAAAATACCTGAATTACACAACGTTGTGATATTCTTGATTCAAAAAGTACAAGGATAACTAATGGCATATCATTGACTCATTTCAGGCAGCATTTTTTATGAGAATTAAATTAGTATTTTAAAGCAAATCGTGTTCTTGCAAAACGTAGTTATATTATAATCATTCCTATGACTGACAATTTTACTTTTAAATGGCACAATCCTCAAAAAAGGCCGTAGATAATGAACCACAGAATTGGCTGGATGATCATGGCGATTATTTATACAATTATGCCGTGAGCCGTGTCTCAAGCAGGGAGGCAGCCGAGGATCTTGTTCAGGAGACTTTGTTAGCGGCATTAAAAAACTATTCATCATTTGATGGGAAAAGCAACATTCGCACTTGGCTCACAGGTATCCTGCGGCATAAAATAATGGATCATTACCGTCAAATATATAAGTCGGATAAGAATAAGGTCGACATAGAAAGCGGTAATGTGGATGATTTTTTCGATCAGGGAGTTAATAAAGGCAGATGGAGACCTGAACGAGCTCCCAAGGCATGGTCGGAATGGCCGGACAAATCGATAAATCAGAAAGAATTCATGAAAATTCTGGGAGAATGCTTAAATGATTTACCTGAACGCATTGCAACAGTTTTCAGAATGAGCCAACTTGAAGACATGGATACGAAAATAATCTGTAAGGATTTGAAAATAAGCGCGACTAATTACTGGGTGATCATGCATCGGGCAAGGAGTGGGTTGCGACGTTGTTTGGAAATGCTTTGGTTAGACAAATCATAAGTGTTATGAAAATAAAAATGAAATTCATAAAAACATTTACGGATCTTGTGACTCCACCCTGTGAAGACATCACGAGATTGATAAGTAAAAGTCAGGATACGGAACTTACATTAAAAGAAAAATGGCAGGTTCGTATTCATATTATTGGCTGCAAGTTATGCCATAGGTATCAGGAACAACTCCAAAAAATGAATTCATTACTGAAAAAAACCAGGAAGATTTCGAATAAAGAAGATTTGGAAAAAAAAGAGGGGTTAAGTCCGGAAGCTTATAAAAAAATCAAATCTAAAATAGATAAAAATATTTCATAATAGTCCGTTTGCCCACCTGTATCGGACGATATTTATAGTACCTCGAAAAAGTTTGTAAGGTTCTTAAAAAAGCTACGACTAAGGTAGTGAAAGGCGTTTTATCTGATACGTCATTAACCTAAATGTTAAAAAAACGAGGTACAAAATGTACAATTCACAAAACATTATTAAGAAATATATTTTCAGTGCTCTTTTAGTACTGACACTGAGTTTCATGAGTTCGGCCGTTTTTGCCCAATCATCATTGGTTCAGGTTGAAACCAAAGGATCCGTAAGTCAAACGGTAAGTCATCTTAAAAAGATGGTCTCACAAAATGGGATGATGGTGATGGGTTCTCTTAACCAGGGGAAAGTACTGAGTATGACCGGCATCCATGTGCAGTCAGAAACCGTATTTGTAGGAAATCCACACGTAGGTAAACAGTTATTCTCCGCTGATCATGGAGTAGGTGTGGCCGTTCCTGTCCGTGTAAATATTTACGCCAATAAACAAGGAAACACCGTGGTCAGTTACATTCCACCATCGCAGGTATTGGGTCATTTTAATAATCCCAAGATCCAAAAAATTGCCAAAATGCTCGACAATAAATTGAATAAGATGGTTCACATGCTCGCTAAATAAAAATATCTATCTGATAGAGTATCCATAAGGAGACGTGATGAATAACATATTCAGAGAAGAAACAATATTGAGTTTGATCGTACTGTTGATGGCGGCTGTATCCCCCAATATATGGCCGGCCGCTTCGGCCGGTTACGGGGGGATGCCTTTTTTAATGAAATGGCTGCTCATTCCCAGTATCATCATTATGTTAATCGTATTTGGTATGGCATGGCTCCGGCATCACAACCAATTGTTTCATCGAATGATCGTGGGAGGCGGTGTCGGACTCATCGCGACGATAGGATTAGAAATTATTCGTCAGATCGGCTTTCACCAGGGCTGGATGCCGGGGGATATGCCGAAATTGCTTGGGGTGCTTATAACCAACCGGTTTATGCTGGGGCCGTCCACACTCTCAAATATCCTGGGGTATGCCTATCATTTTTGGAATGGGATATGTTTCGGTTTGATATTTACAATCATTGCCGGCCGTAAGCCATTTTACTGGGGTATCTTTTATGCCCTTTTAATAGGAACGGGATTCTTACTGAGTCCGCCGGTGCAATCAATGGGAATAGGTTTTATGGGAACCGGTCTGCCCGGAATGATCGAAACGGTGTATGTTGCTCACCTGGCCTATGGCTCCATACTCGGATACCTGGATCATAAATGGTTGCGACAAGCCGGATGGTTATTTAGTCAACCTGATAATCGGGCATTAGAAATAGATAAAATTTGAAAGGAAAAGAATGGATAAGCGAAAATTTGATTTAATAGTCATAGGTACCGGTTCGGGAGCAAGTACAGCCGCCGGTAAATGTGTGAGGGCAGGTTGGAGTGTCGCCCAGATAGATGAACGTCCGTTCGGCGGGACCTGTGCCTTGCGGGGATGCGATCCCAAGAAAGTGCTCATTGGTGCCGCCGAACTGATGGACTGGAATCACAGGATGAAAGGTCATGGGTTCCGGACAAATCCATCCATCGACTGGAAAGAGCTCATGAAGTATAAACAAAGTTTCACAGACCCGGTGCCGGAAGCACGTGAGAAGGGAATAAGGAACCTGGGTATTACCCCCTTTCATGGACAAGCTCAATTTGTCGATAAAGCCTCGGTGAAAGTCGGTGATCAAATATTGACAGGAAAATTTATTCTGATCGCAACCGGGGCCAAACCCGCACCATTACCCATCGAAGGGGCCGAACATCTGACCGACAGCACCGGATTCCTGGATCTGGAGGAGTTACCCGGTCATATCGTTTTTGTCGGCGGTGGTTATATCTCATTTGAATTCGCTTTCATATCGGCACTTGCCGGAGCCGAAGTATCTATTGTCCATCGCGGTAAACGTCCACTGGAAGGTTTTGATGAAGACCTGGTAAGAGTTTTGTTGAAAAAAGCGAATCAACTGGGAATCAAAATATATTTAAATGCAGAGGTTCGGTCAATAGAGGTAAAGAGCGGGAGATACACGGTTACGGCCCATCAAAAAGATCAATCGATTAGTATTGACGGAGATCTTGTTATCCATGGGGCCGGACGTATTCCCAATATTGATAACCTCAAGCTCGAAAAAGCAGGTACTCATTATGAAAAAAGAGGAATAAGCGTAAATGATTATCTGCAGAGTGTCAGCAACCCGCAAATTTATGCCGCAGGGGATGTGGCGTTCACCAATGGCAAACCATTGACACCGATTGCCGGTTATGAATCAAACATAGTAGCTTCAAATCTACTCGACGGTAATCATAGAAAAGCTGAATATCCGGCTCAACCCACCGTCGTTTTTACCATTCCCCCGATGGCCTCCGTGGGCCTGACACAAAAAGAAGCCGAAGAAAAAGGGAGAGACGTTAAGGTTTCCTTCGGAAACATTGAATCGTGGTATTCTTATAAAAGGATAAATGAACCCCATGCCGCTTATAAGACGATTCTTGAGAAAGAGACTGGGAAGATTCTCGGTGCCCATCTGTTAGGCACAAAATCTGAAGAGATCATCAATCTCTTTGCCATGGCGATCAATCACGGACTTACATCCACTGATTTCAAAAAAATGATCTATGCCTATCCGAGTCACAGTTCAGATATACCATATATGGTAGTAGGTTAAACAATATCATTAAAAAAAGACTTGACTCCGGACCATGGTACAGGCCTTATATTTTGTGTTAGTAGTTAACATGAATCAAATATAGGAGACATGATGCCGTTTAAAAAAGGAGAAGTTTATCAATGTCCGGATAAGAATTGTGGTTGTGAAGTCACTGTAACCAAAAGTGCTCCAACTGATTGTAAAGGGAATCAAAACCCAACCTGTTGCTGTGGCAAAACCATGATTAAAAAAGAAGATTAACATTTGAAACAAGACAGGATATTTTATCCTGTCTTGTTCGTAAAAAACCTGGGAACTGTCATGGATGACAAGTTAGCTGATACTTATAAAATAGGCGAAGTGGCCCGCCGTGCCCATGTAAATAAAGAAACAGTCCGTTATTACGAAAAACGTGACCTCATTCCCAAACCGGAACGCAGACGCTCGGGCTATCGCATTTTTACCGCCCGGCATATTAGCCAAATTCGTTTCATCAAAAGGGCCCAGGAACTGGGTTTCACACTCAGCGAAATTAAAGAACTGCTGGAACTGCGTATGGATAAGAATAGTACCTGTTCGCAAATCAAAAAAGAAGCACAGGGAAAATACCGCGATGTCACTGAAAAGATCGAAGATTTGAAGCGAATTAAGGAA
>DATFMH010000088.1:0-6537 GCA_035267045.1 Balneolales bacterium | reverse complement strand
CTTGTCAGTCCCAAAATCTAAAATGAAAAGAAAAGCAATTAAGATTGAGGTACAATAATTCGACAAATTAGATAAGTGTTTAAAAATTAGTTAAAGATTTTCATTCGTTAATGTTAAATAAGGATTCAAAGTGCCTGAATTACCAGAAGTTACCATATTTAAGCAATACATTGACGCTACTTCACTGCATCAAGAAATACAAGCAGTGTATGTTAAAAATGATTTTGTGCTTAAAGATGTAACGGTAGCACTTTTTAAAAAAGCTATAGAAGGACATGAGTTTACATCAGTTTCAAGACATGGTAAATTCTTATTTGTTGCATTAAATAAAATGACGGATGTCTTGGTACTACACTTCGGGATGACCGGATTCCTGAAATACTATTTGCATGATAAGGAAGAACCGGATCATGCACGAATTATTTTTCAATTCTCTAATAATTATCATTTGGCATATGTGAGTCAACGTATGCTGGGTGAGGTACGGTTTGAAAAGGATAAAAGTTCATTTTTAGAGAAAAGAAATTATGGGCCGGATGCCATGGATGATTCTCTCAATAAAAAGGTCTTTAAAGATTTATTAAAAGACAGGAAAGGAACGATTAAATCTGTCCTCATGAACCAGGAGCTGGTTTCAGGAATAGGAAATGAATTTTCAGATGAGATACTGTTTCATTCGCAAATACACCCGAAAACAAAAGTTCAGGATTTAGCTCAGAAAAAGGTAGATGAAATATACGAGCAAATGCGAGTCGTACTACAGAAAGCCATTGATCATAATACAAATTATGATGAGTTAAAAGATTCTTTTCTGCTGGCGCATCGTGAAAAAAATGGCAAGTGTCCAAAATGTAATTCGAAGCTAAATACTATCAATGTATCGGGAAGAACGGCATATTTTTGTCCGGTATGTCAACCAATAAATTAATTTTTTTTAAAAGTAATTATAAAGCATTAAATAAATAACGTTATGAATAAAACGAAAGTATTTACTCGTCTTTATAAAGATTTGACCTCAGATGATATTGTGATTGTTGGTGGAAAAAATGCTTCTCTCGGAGAAATGATACGACACCTTAAAAAAAAAGGTATCAACGTTCCGGAAGGTTTTGCAACAACAAGTGCTGCATATTGGTATTTCATTGAGGAGAATGAGTTAAAGGGAAAAATTAGCCACGAATTAGAGCGTTTGAAAAGTGGAAAAATTAATCTGGCTAAAACAGGGTCTAATATTCGACAAATCATAATTGAGGCCGAACTTCCTCAGGAGTTAAAAGCTCAAGTGAAAAAATCTTATAAAGAGTTAAGCAAAATATATAAATCCGGGAATGTTGATGTTGCCGTTCGAAGTAGTGCTACAGCCGAAGATTTACCAAAAGCTAGTTTTGCAGGACAGCTTGAGAGTTTTTTGAATATCAGTGGAGAAAAGGAATTACTCAGTGCTGTACAAAAATGTTACGCTTCTCTTTTTACTGACAGGGCCATTGCTTACAGAGAGGAAAAAGGGTTTGATCATATGAAGGTTGCCCTTTCTGTGGGAGTTCAAAAAATGGTACGCTCTGATAAAGCCTGTTCAGGTGTGATGTTTACGATTGATACCGAAACGGGTTTTCCTGATGTTATTGTTATAAACGGCGCATGGGGATTGGGTGAAAATGTGGTCAAAGGGGTCGTCAATCCGGATGAGTACCGGGTCTTTAAACCACTGTTAAATAAAGATCATTTTATACCGGTTATTCAAAGAAATTTGGGTACAAAAGCACATAAAATGATTTATAAAACGAAGGGGAAAAATAAAACAGAGAACATTAAAACCACGGATAAGGAAAGGGTTTCTTTTGTGTTAAATGAACAGGAGATCATACTGCTCTCAAGATGGGCGGTTGCAATTGAAAAGCATTATAAGCGTCCCATGGATATAGAGTGGGCTAAAGACGGGCGTACGGATGATATGTATATCGTTCAGGCTCGACCGGAAACTGTTGAATCACAGAAAGAAGCCAGTTCATTTAGTTCATATAAGTTAAATGATAAGAAAGACAGCATATTAAGCGGCCTGGCAATTGGTGATGCCATAGCAGCAGGGAAGGCTTGTGTAATAAAAAAAGCCGAAGACATTGATCAGTTCCGTACTAACAGCATTTTAGTTACGGACATGACTGATCCTGATTGGGTACCTATCATGAAGAAAGCTTCGGGAATTGTAACCAATCATGGCGGTCGTACCTCTCATGCTGCTATTGTGAGTCGGGAATTAGGAATACCCGCCATTGTAGGTACCGGAGAGGCCACAAAAAAGATTAAAGACAAGCAAAATATTACTATCTCATGTTCGGAAGGTGATAAGGGATATATATATGACGGTATTCTTGATTACGAAGTGGATCAAATAAATCTGGATGAAATTCCGGAAACCTCCACACAAATAATGATGAATATCGCGAGTCCTGATGCTGCATTCCGCTGGTGGCGTTTACCGGCATCAGGTGTTGGTTTGGCACGAATGGAATTTATCATCAATAATATTATTAAAATACATCCTCTGGCGTTGGCCCGTTTTAATAAATTGAAAAATAAAACGGTTAAAAAGGTAATTGAAGAGATAACAAAAGGGTATAAAGATAAAACAGATTATTTTGTCGACAGACTGTCGATGGGCATCGCACGTATTGCATCTTCTCAATATCCAAATCCCGTAATAGTCAGGTTAAGCGATTTTAAGACTAATGAATATGCAAAACTTGTAGGGGGAGAAGAGTTTGAACCCAAAGAAGAAAATCCTATGATAGGATTTAGGGGGGCATCAAGGTACTATAATGATTTATATAAAGATGGATTTGCACTGGAATGCAGGGCGATCAAGAAAGTTCGTGAAGTTATAGGACTGGAAAATGTGATCGTAATGATACCATTTTGCCGGACGCCCGAGGAGGGTGATCGTGTTTTATCTGTAATGGCACAAAATGGATTGAAGCGTGGAGAAAACGGACTTGAAATTTATGTCATGATTGAGATACCGTCTAATGTAATATTAGCAGATAAATTTGCCGAAAGGTTTGATGGTTTTTCAATAGGGTCAAATGATTTAACACAATTGACACTCGGAGTAGATCGTGATTCTGATTTACTGGCAGATCTTTTTGATGAGAGAAATGAAGCCATCTTGCGTTCAATTAAGGATCTTATTATGAAGGCTCATCAATACGATACCAAAGTTGGAATCTGTGGACAAGCGCCAAGTGATTATCCTGAATTTGCGGAATTCCTGGTGGAAGCCGGGATCGATTCAATATCATTAAATCCTGATAGTGTGATACAGGTAAAACAACGTATCTCAAAAGTAGAGAGGCCAAAAGTAGCATGAAAATACTTTTGCATAAAAATACATAATAAATTGGTAAACAATAGAATAAGATTATTTATATAAAGTAAATTATATATGTTGAAAAAGGGTTGGGGAATTATATGAATATTGTCACAGTAACTGTTAATCCGGCTCTCGATAAGAACACGGTGGTGGATAAAGTGCTTCCAACAAAGAAGCTACGCTGTGAGAAACCATCGTACGAAGCAGGAGGAGGTGGATTAAATGTATCCCGGGCTTTGAAAGAAATGGGTCAGGACTCCCTTGCAATATTTCTCGGAGGCGGACCCACGGGTAACCACATTGAGCAATTACTTAAGGCAGACGATATCAAACATAAAATGATAAATACAGAAAGGTGGACCCGGGAAAATTTGATGGTAATGGAAAGTACCACCAACCAGGAATATCGTTTTGTGATGCCGGGTCTCCAAGTCAGCAAAAAGGAATGGGAAGCATGTTTAAACGAACTTAAAATGTTTGAACCAACTCCTGAGTTTATTGTTGCAAGTGGAAGCCTTCCTGAAGGAATTTCAGATGATTTTTATGCTCGGATTGCGAAAATAGCGGAAGATAAGAAATCTAAACTCATCATAGATACATCCGGTCCGGCTTTATTGAAAGTTGCAGATATCGGTGCCTTTCTGATAAAGCCTAACCTGAGGGAGTTATCAGAGCTTGTGGGTAAAAAAACAATATCAGCTACCGACCAGGAACATTATGCCCGGGAGATAGTAAATAGCGGGACATGTGATATCCTGGTTGTATCTTTAGGAGCCAGGGGGGCAATGATGGCTACAAAAGATGAGATACATTATGTGGTTCCGCCCACTGTTAAACAACATAGTACAGTAGGAGCTGGAGATAGTATGGTTGCCGGCTTAGTTTATGCCCTCTCGTCCGGTATGACTTATGAGGACATGCTAACACTTGGCGTAGCGGCCGGTACGGCTGCAACGATGACTTCAGGAGCGGAATTATGTCATAAAGAAGACGTCTTTGAGATTTTTGAATGGATGAAATCAAAGACACATTCTACATTCATAAAAGACTCTCATTTTGGCAAAGAATAAACTTAATATTGGTTTCGTATCAACACGTTTGGCGGGCATTGATGGTGTTTCGCTGGAAGTGGATAAATGGGTGGAAGTATTACAAGAATTGGGTCATGAAAGTTTTTGTTTCTGTGGAAAAACAGACTGGTCATCGGAGCGTACTTTACTTGTTGAAGAATCATACTTCAAACACCCGGAAATAGAAAGCATAAATTCGGAATTATTTATTAAGAAACAAAGATCTCAGAAAATTGCAGATTCAATAACAAAACTGGCCGCGCATATAAAAAAGGGGCTATATAAGTTTGTACAGAAATTTGATATTGATCTTATAATAGTTGAGAACGCGTGGTCATTACCGATGAATATCCCTCTCGGAATCGCACTGTCAGAATTTGTAGGTGAGACCATTATCCCGGCTATAGCACATCATCATGACTTTTGGTGGGATCGTCAACGGTATTTGGGAAGTCCTGCTGATGATTATTTGGGAGCAGCGTTTCCATCATCTCATTCGGGAATTCAACATGTTGTTATCAATAGTATTGACAGAAGGCAGTTATCATACCGAAAAGGTGTATCCGCTGCGATGATTCCAAATGTTATGAATTTTGAAATGGAATTGAGTACATCGGACAACTATGCTGATGATTTACGAAAGGAACTGGGTATAGATGATGATGTCAAGCTGTTATTACAACCGACACGTGTTGTCCCAAGGAAAAAAATTGAACGTGCTATTGAACTGGCAAAACGTATAAACGAAGAATGTGTAATAGTTGTAACTCATGAAACAGGGGATGAAGGGATGAGTTATAATAAGTATTTACGTGAGTTTGCGGATTTTCTGGATATCGAGATTATTTTTGCTTCAGACCGTTTTAATCAGAGTAGAGGTTTAATGCCTGATGGGCGGAAAATCTATTCAATGGCAGATGCATACAATGCATGTGATATAGTTACATACACTTCTCAAATTGAGGGTTTTGGGAATGCTTTTCTGGAATCGATTTATTACAAAAAGCCGATTGTTATCGGAGCGTATGAAATATTTAAATTAGATATACAACCCCATGGATTTAAAGTTATTCAACTTGATGATTTCATAAGCGAAGAAGCTGTTGAGATGGTTAACAAAGTGATATCAAGTCCTGAAATGGTTAATATATGGGCTGAAAATAATTATCATTTGGGCAGGTTGCATTATTCTTATGAAATACTGAAAAACAGGTTAAAAATATTGTTAGAGGAACCTTTTGGATTAATGCAGTAAAATGAAATCATTAATAATTGTTTTGTTAGAGAGTAGCTCCGAAGGTCGTATGAATCCAGTATCCAACAATATAGGATAATATAGCTGCGCCGCCACCAGTAAGCAGGGTTTCCAGCCCGGATCTTAACATCGATCTATTTAACACATAACCCTTTATTATACCTATTCCGGAGAATGCGACAGCAGTAATAATGCTGCTTGCCATAAAAGCATGGTGGGAAGCAATTTTGGGGAAGATAAATGGCATCAACGGGAGTATACCTATTAAAATGAATGCAATAAAAGTGGAAATGGCAGCCCGGAACGGATGTGGTCCTTTAAGCTGTAAACCCAGCTCTTCGGTAAGCATGGTATCGATCCAGCGATTGCGATCTTTCGTTATAACAGATACGATATTTTCCAGTATATCGCCTTTAAATCCCTTTTGTAAGAATATTTGACGAATTTCTTCCCGTTCTCCTTCTGGTATCTCTCGAATATGATGTTCTTCAATAGATCGGGCTTTTTCAACTTGTTGTCTCCTGCTTTTTGTGCCCAAATAGTTACTTACAGCCATGCTGAAACCATCTGCAATAACATTTGCGAATCCGAGCACGATGATGACTAAACTTGAGAACCCGCCTCCAATAGCACCGGAAACAACAGCAAATGTTGTAACTCCACCATCAATACCACCCAGTACGGCATCACTTAAATAACTGTATTTCTTATCTTCCAGTAACCGGTCGCGAATAGCTTCCTTTTCATGTTCCTCTTCCAGGGATTTTTGCTCTCTTGATTTATCCATAATAATACCTCAATAACTGAATAATAGCCTTATATGTTAAAGAATTTGAAAAATGGCA
>DATFMH010000087.1:0-19541 GCA_035267045.1 Balneolales bacterium | reverse complement strand
GGTTTAGAACCATCAGACCGATATTACCCTGTAAACCGTTCAATATTATGTATTCCTATTATTTTATTTTTCCACGGTCATTATTTCCCGGTAACCACCTTCGGCAAGCGGTTTGAATTTTTTATACCAGTCTCCGAATTCCTTGCTTCCCATGGTATTTTTCGACCAATTATCATAATCTGTAAGTGATTCAGCAGATATCTCAACTACCAGTGTATAATAATCACCAACAAGATCAGTCAGCAAACGAATTTCAGCATTGGATTTGCTTACTTTTTTAGATTCGGGAATCCATTTCTTCCATAAATCAACAGCTTCACGAGCCATACCGAATTTAAGTTTAAATACATTGCGCACGACAATCATTGGTCACTCCTTGTTATTAGTACTATTTATAGCTATAGAAAGAATAATGCAATTATAGTAATAACAATAGTTTAAATTCTTTAATAATGTATCTTTTAGAATTCAATAAGAGAACCATGGAGAGACAGTGATACGTTAAAAACGTTAATCGGTAGGAGGATTATTCATTGTTCAATTAGCATATATCGATGAACAATGGAGTAAAATATAGGTTTATAGAAAGTGTATAAAGTAATGATGAGAAATGAACGACTAACAACTCAAAAAATCGGAATAATAGGTCAGACAGTCTCAAGCCGTTAACCCCAAAAAAGACAGGTCCGCACGAACCTGTCTTTTTTTACTGATAATTGTTAATTGCTAATTGATAATTGAGTAGTTAATCCCCTGGCTTTAAGTAACGGTTCAATCGTAGGATCGCTGCCGCGGAAGTCACGGTACATCTTTGCAAGATCTTCGGTATTACCCCGTGACAATATCATATTCCGAAAACGATCTCCATTTTCACGAGTCAATCCGCCATTTTCTTTGAACCATTCGTAAGCATCCTGATCGAGCATCTCACTCCACAGGTATGCATAATAACCCGAGGCATATCCATGTCCCCATATGTGCATGAAATAACTGGAGCGATAGCGGGGCGGAACCTCCTGCAGAGCCAAATTATCCTTTTTAAGTGACTCGGATTCGAATTTGTCCACATCCTGTTCAGGGGCATCAGCAGAAAGGGTGTGCCATGCCATATCAAGCTCAGCAGCAGCAAGTAGCTCAGTCAAATCATAACCCTGATTAAACTGACGGGATTTCTTGATCTTTTCGACCAGTTCATCAGGCATTGGCTTGCCGGTTTTATAATGAACAGCATAATGTGAGAATACGCTCGGATACAATGCCCAATGTTCGTTGAATTGTGACGGAAGCTCTACAAAATCCCGTGCCACAGATGTTCCCGATAAACTTGGATATTCCACATTTGAAAAGAATCCGTGCAACGCATGACCAAATTCGTGGAACATGGTGGTTACTTCATCATATGTGAGTAGTGCGGGCTGACCCGGTGCCGGTTTTGGAAAATTGGCCACATTATAAATGACCGGTTTCGTTCCCAATAATTTAGATTGACCGACTATGCTCGACATCCATGCGCCGCCTGATTTATTATCCCTTTTGTAATAGTCTGCATAAAAGATACCAACTTGCGATCCGTCACTGTCCATGACATTAAATACTCGAACATCCGGGTTGTAAACCGGAAGATCATGGCGTTCTTTAAAACTCAGTCCGTATAACTCATGAGCGGCATAGAATACACCGTTTTCCAGCACATTATTCAGTTCAAAATACGGTTTGATCTGTGATTCATCGAGATCATAACGGGCCTTACGCACTTTCTCGGCATAGTAATTCCAGTCCCATGGTTGCAGTTTGAAATTACCACCTGTTTCATTGATCATCGATTGGATATCGTCGGCTTCCTTCTGCGCATTAACAACAGAAGCGGGAACCAGTTTGCCAAGGAATGTTTGGACATTAGACGGATTTTTCGCCATTTGATCTTCGAGTTTCCAGGCTGAATAGGTCGGGAATCCCAGTAACTCAGCTTTTTCAGCACGTATTTTAGCGATCCGCTTTATATCATCTCGTGTGTCGTTTTTATCACCAAGCTCGGTACGTGTCCATGATTGTTTGAAAAGTTTTTCACGAATATTACGGTTTTTAAGTGACTGCAATGCCGGTTGCTGGGTAGTATTTTGAAGAGGAAGTACCCATTTCCCTTCAAGCCCACGGGATTTGGCCGCACCTGCAGCTGCCTGGATTTCAGCAGGCGTGAGGCCGGCAAGATCCGCTTTATCACTGACCACAAGGGCGCCATCTTTGGTACCTTTAAGTAGTTTGTTTTCAAATTTTGTACGAAGAGTGGCTTCTTCCTCATTCAATTTTTTGAGTTTGGTTTTATCTGCATCCGAAAGGTTAGCTCCGGCATGTACAAATTCCTGGTAATAATATTCAACCAGTTTATTGGTTTCAGGATCAAGATCCATTTGATCGCGCTCATCATATATGGTTTTGATTCGCTTGAATAATTTATCGTTTAGATAAATTGCATCCTGATGAGCGGCCAGTTTGGGAGCCACAACCTGTTGAACTTTTTGTAACGTATCATTGGTATTGGCGCTGGTTAAAGCACTGAATACACGGTAGGTACGGTCCAGCATTCGTCCACTTTTTTCAAGTGGAATGAGTGTATTCTCAACGGTTGGTGCTTCAGAATTATCTGTTATTTGTTGAATTTCAGCAATCTGTTGTTTCATACCTTCCAAAATTGCCGGTTCGAAATCCTCATTTTTGATTTTATCGAAAGGAGGAGCCTGGTATGGAAGGGTACTCGGTTTAAAAAATGGATTTTCAGTCATTGCAGCTGATGTATCTTCTTTGGCTGTACGTTTGCATCCGTAAAAAGTCATTACGACCAGCGAGATGCATAGCATTGTTAGAGTTATAGTTCGTTTCATAAAGTATGTCCCTCATGTTAGTTCAGGGTTTGGTCCAAGCTTTTAGGTTACCGGATGAGAATATCAATCAGGTAGCTTGTTGAAGCGTCGCTTGATGAATTCATGATACCAAACCCAAATCCTCGTTTGATAGTTTTACAGCCCTGTATAACGCTACAGGACTGTACTCATATTTTATAAGTATATGATAATGTGATGATAATAAGAAATGAAAATTGACATAATTATATACAAGCCGGATCTGCAAAAGATTTTATGACTTTGTGGATCTTAATTGAATGTGCACAAACCGGTAGAGACATGGTATGATACATCCCTGCGAGCTTCGTCCTGTTATAACTCAATATTAGTATAGATCAGATTGACTTACCAACTTAACAATAGTACATTCCCTTATCTATTAAGATGTTAATCCATTCTATACAAGGAGTTAGCGTGAGGAGAGCAACAACTTTTTTTAGAATAAGCATGATATCTTTTATTATGCTGTTATTTTATTCAAATGATTTGTATTCGCAAAGTTATAGCCCGGTGTCCGCGACAATAAACCAAAGTATGAGAAGTATGGCTTTGGGTGGGGCTACAGTGGCTATGGAAGGGTATGCAGGTGCCTCGCTTATTAACCCGGCAACGATTGGTATCAAACAGACTATTCAGGCTCAGAGTTATATATTCAATCAAAAAGGATCTCCGTTCAACCGGCCATATTTTTATAAATTCAGTTTTTTTTCTCCATCCCTGGATGCAAGATATGGTAAAGGTGCCGTATCCATATCAATGCCTTATTATAATCTCAATGCCAAAAGTGAGGATAGCCTATATTATAAATCAGTTAAAGGGCGCTTTTATGAGTATGCCTTTCAATTGGCTGGAGCATGGGAGGTAAATAAAAATGTAAGAGTTGGAATTGGTTTGAAAAGATTTGGTACCCGTCAGCCGGTTAGCAAATACATTGTTGGTGGAAATCCAAATGATATCGAAACCGGTAAAGGCTATGCCATTGATCTTGGTGTGTTTTATCACAAAAATTATAATATTGGTTCAGCCCATACCCATCTGAGCCTTGGTGGATCTCTTCTCAATTTTGGGACTAATTTTAAATATAATGATGGTGCGAAAGATCCTTTACCGTTGAATTTGAATGCAGGACTTGGCCTAAAGGTAGCATCATCTCAACAATGGTACAATCGTCCTTTTTGGGGGATCGGGATTTATGGCGCATTATCTCATATTATGGCCCGGACGGATAATAATAGCCAACCTTATAATGCTTTTCAGATGTTGTTTAAAGGATGGAGTTCCTACAATAATTACAACGGTTTAAATATGGATAAAGTCACAACATGGGATCAGATTGATCGTCATCTGGGATTGGAGGCATCAGTATTAGACATCTTGAGTGTTCGCTGGGGTATTTATTATCAATCGCCTAAATTGATCGGTCGTGGTACGACACATAGCTGGGGAATGGGACTTGACCTTTACTATCTGGTGGTTGATTATACGACTATCAATTTTGACACCACTAAAACGGCAATTAGTACACCAAAACATGTTTGGCAGGCTACTATTCGAATTCCACTCGGATCATCACCACGTGATTTCTGGCCAAAATTGTTTCATGAAGTAAATATCAAGTGATATCTTATGGGATCTTAAAATACACAAATCAGTAAGGACGTAGCATACTACGTCCCTACCGGTTTATTGCTGTTATCAATTCTCAGTACCATTATAATGCTTACAGCGGCTAAAAAATGCCCTATTTTTATAAATTTGGACAAAAAATAGGGGTATAATAACCGATCAATTTTTATACCCCATTAAGTAATTATTTTTGTTTAATTATTTTCAGAAATAATGGACATAGATATTTCCCTTTATAGTTAATCTCTTACTGCTAAACAATTTTTAGGGAGACTATCAGATCAGTGACGGGCTGCCAGGATCGGAGGTTGTGGCTGTGGCACTGAGTTATGAACCGGATTGATGGATTTTAAATAAGCAAAGATGGCTTCCAATTCCGCATTACTCATTTCATGACTAATCCCTTCCGCCACAAAACTCATAGGTGGTAATAATGGGCGTGTACCATCCAGACCTTTAAATTTACCTTCCTTAATTGCCTTAATAAATTGATCAGCAGACCAATTGCCTATTCCTGTTTCATCGGGTGTCAGGTTAGCGGCATAGGAGACCCCCCACGGGCCAACCCAAACAGTAAGGTCATTTGTAACAGCCAGTCCTTTTTGTTCTATATCCTTCCTGTCAATGGTAGGAACAGGCGCATTTGTCGGGTGACCGGATAGCATTAAAGACATATCCGGAACAGGGCCCATGGCTGTCATTTTTTTTGGTGTATGGCAATCATTGCATCCGCCCAGGATAACCAAATGTTTGCCCCACAATACTTCGCTTTTAAAACCACCATACAAAACAGTAGATTTTACAGTGGTCTTTGCGATTGCCATATCTTCCTGTGGATGATCCTTACTACAGCCGATGACTAACATGGATAATACAACAAACGTTACTAGAGTATTGAACTGAAGTGTTCTCATAGTTATTACAATTATGATTTAATAGTTGCACTTGAACCGCATTACCTGGTCGTTGGCTCAAGACTATATCTAAATCTATCAGTGCCCCCAAAACCGTTCAATAGAACGAAAGTTATATAGTTTTAGAAACAAGATGTGGGAAATCAGAATAAAGAATGTAAACTGAAACTGTTAACTGGTCACTGAATCCTGGGTTTACCATAATATTTGTTTATCGCTTCGGTGCGGTTTTGAACATGCAGTTTTTCATAAATTTTATGGATATGCTGGCGGACCGTCCCGGTAGAGATATTCAGCTGATCGCTTATTTCTTTATAGAGATAACCTTTGGATAATAATTGCAGGACTTCTTTCTCACGTACTGTTAGAGGATTATCGTTTACTTCATTATTTGCAGGCACTTTTTGAAAGGCCGATACTACTTTACGAGCGATATGAGTACTCATTGGTGCACCTCCATCATATAATTCACGGAGAGCAGCAAGTATTTGACCATGAGATGCTTTTTTTAGCAAATAGCCATTCGCTCCAGCGGAAATTGCATCAAATACCTGTTCACTGTCTTCATATATTGTGAACATCATGAATTGAATATCCGGACATTTACTTTTTACTCTTCTAATACATTCAATACCGCTTATACCCGGCAAGTTAATATCCATTAGTACAATATCAGGTTGAATTTGTGGTAGATCCGAAAGTGCTTCTTCTGCATCGCCGAACGTTTTGGGACACAAAAAATCATCTGAAGCATTAATGATGCGTTCTACGCCAAGACGTATATCCTGAATGTCTTCCACCACACATACTGATATCTTTTTTACCATAAAAAGAAATTTAGTAAAGTTTAATTCTGTTGCATTATAACTAAAGTTATAATTTGATTAGAAATGAGAACAAAGTTGATAGAGTGCAGAATTAAATGGTGTTATAATTAAAATCTATGTTATTTTCGGTTAAAGGCAGGTTGATGCATATATTGGTCCCATTGTCACATTGTATGTTAAGGTTTGCACCTATGGTCTTTATTCGGTCTTTCATATTATTCAGGCCATTTCCAAACCGCTTATGCAGATCCGGATCCAATCCAATACCGTTATCATGAATATGTAAATAAAGCTCATCTTCATCTTGATCATTTCGGTTTATTCGTACCCTAATTTTAACTTCTGTGGCATGAGCGTGTTTGACAATATTATGTAGTGATTCTTTAACTACAAGATAGATATTGCGGCGTTTCTCACCGCTTATGTTTATCACCGGTAGTTCAACCGGTATGTCCAGATGATATTTTAGACCATTATTTTCGAGTAATTCAACTGAATTATGACGGATATAGCTAATGAGATCATCAAGTGTATC
The DNA here is from genome assembly GCA_035267045.1 of Balneolales bacterium. Lineage (GTDB taxonomy): Bacteria > Bacteroidota > Rhodothermia > Balneolales > DATFMH01 > DATFMH01. The sequence goes on along the minus strand of DATFMH010000087.1, from coordinate 12,739 downwards.
ATAATTTTTATTCATCGACCATATAATCTCGTTCATTTTATCTACAACACTGCTTGCCGTATTAGATATTTTAACAATTGCAGTATTATGATTGTCTTGATGATTCCAGGTAAGATTATTACAAAGATACATAATCGTTGTTAGCGCTGATCCTATATCATCATGTAATTCGGCAGATATACGTCTTCGTTCTTCTTCTTTTCCACTCATAATGGCTTTTAAATGCCTGACTACCTGTTCTTTTTGATAATTCAAGAAAGTCTGTTCCTGTAATTTTTGTCGCTGACGATAATAATGAAAACCGATAATGATGAAAAACAGGAGGATCACAATTCCGGCTCCTGTCAATATCAGTAAGATGTTCTTTTTATTAATGATGTTTTGGTTTTTCGCGAGTTGTAGATTTTGTTCAGCAATTTTAGCATCCTTTTCAGCTGCTTTATATTGGATCTGCATCCTGTTAATATTCGTTCTGACCCGTGCACTCATAGTGGAATCATTCAGGATTTCATATTTCTTACGATACGCCAGGGCACCTTTCAAATCACCTGTTTTTTCAAGTATTACAGATAAGGTATCATACATCTCCCGTAATTCATCCGCAGCTCCCACTTTTTCTCCGATACTGATTGCTTGCTGCGCATAACGGGCCGCCTGCTGATAATTCTTATTTTGCTGATCCAGTACGGCAAGTGAGAATATGGCATACAGTTTATAATAGGGCATATTCAGTCGCTCTGCCATGTTAAGAACTTGTTTGTATTCCCTACGTGCCAATTGGAATTGTTTACGTTTTGTATAAATAACCCCCTTATTGATACGTGCATCACCTATAAGGGTGGCATCATTCACCTGTCGACCTATGCTGATTGTTTGATTAAAGTGGCTGATAGCCTGCCTATATCGTTGTAAATGTATTTCACTTATTCCCAGGTTAATAAGGCTGCTGCCTATTGCCGATGTATCCTTACCACTTTCAGCCATCATTAAAGATTTCGTCGCATAAATATTAGCTTCTTTGTAATTCTTTAATTCGATGAAAACAGATGCGATATTATTGTTTATTTGCTGTTTCATCTTATAACTGTTTATCATATTGGCAATTTTTAAAGCCCTGATATAGTTCTTCGAAGCTTCCTGCAGGGAACCCAGATATTCATAATCGTTGGCTATATCGTTATAACCTTTTATTAATATCGCAGAATCATTCAATGCTGAGCCTATCGATACTAAATGTTTCCCCAATATCAATGCCCGATCAAATTTGCCTTCATCATTGAAAAGTTTAACAGCATGGGAAATATATTGGCTCAGACCACGGTTATTATGGCTTTTTAAAGCTAAACGATGGGCTTTCTTGTAATACGACCAGGCTGTATCCGGACTGCTACGCTCAAATTTATTACCATATTCAAGATATGCCGTAATTTTACCGGAATCATTATGTACAGATTGTAATAATTTATTGAGATCGCCGGATTTGGAATTTTGAGCGCTCGATGGTTCAGTTATCAGGATTGTTAATAAGACAACAATACCAATGGATAAACGGTTTATCATTAGTATTAAGAAAGTAAAGGATAAGAGTATATATATCAGTATGTAATGTTTGAGAAATCTACAAAAAGCGGGGATAATAACAAATATAAAATATTGTAATGAAGTATATAGAATAAAGAGGGAAGGAGTCAGAATATAGATGAGAGAAGCAATAATTCATGAAAGTTATCACCAGGGCTTCAGGTAAATGGATGATAAGAATAAAGTAAATCAACAAATTAGATTAGTAGCCGTTATATAAATGATCAATATGTATAAAATTTCCGGCAAACATCTCTATTTTGTAACTTATGGGCTATGGGACTGAGTCTGGAAGAAAAAGTAAATAATCTGCCGTTAAATCCGGGTGTTTACATATACAAGGATGCAAAAGGGCGGGTACTCTATGTGGGCAAAGCCAAACGCCTCAGAAACCGTGTGCGCTCCTATTTCCAGGATTCACGTAATCATGATGGCCGGATTAAAGTGATGGTCTCAAAAATACATGACCTGGAGACGATCATAACAGACTCGGAGGCGGAAGCTCTCATCCTTGAGAGCAATTTGATTAAGAAGCATCATCCACGATATAATATTATGTATCGTGATGATAAAAGCTATCCCTACATTTGCGTTACGAAAGGTAAACGTCCCCGGATATTCCCGACAAGGACAATCGTGCGGGATGGCAGCCGGTATTACGGGCCCTACAGTCATGTCGGACAAATGCGGAATATGCTGGAGACTATTCGTCAGGCTTTTAATCTCTGTACCTGCGCCTGTTCACCGAAACTGATTAACCGGACTAAAGGTATGCCTAAATGGCATAGTTGTTTTAATGAATATATCGGAGAATGTTCCGGTGACTGGGATGCGGAGTATTATCAGAATGTCATGGATAAAGTGATACGATTGCTCAACGGAAAAACTGACGGACTCGCAAGAGAGCTGAAAGAGGAGATGGCGATAGCCGCTCAATCACTGGCATTTGAAAAAGCGGCTAAGTTACGGGATGGCATTGAAGCGCTTGATAGGTATAGTAAGAAGATGAAAATCATCAGCGACCGCCAAGTTGACCGTGATATTTTCGCTCTGGCAGTGAACAGGGAAGAAGCTGTAGGCTGTGGTGTATTATTTAAGATAAGGGATGGAAAGCTATTAGGGAAATATCATCGTTATCTAAAAAATATTGAGGAACTATCGGAATCGACGATGCTGCAGTCGTTCGTTGAGGATTATTACACCAGTGCATTGGCCGGAATTATTCCCGATGAAGTGTATTTGAGCAATGATTTGATTGATGAGGAACCATTACTAGAGTATTTATGGCAGGAACACGGAAAGAAAGTTCCGGTACATGTACCTAAAATAGGTGAGAAAGCTCAATTGATACGCATGGCACAATCCAATGCCCGGTTGTTGATTAAAGAGTACTTATTGCAAAAAGCTAAGTCGGAAAAGGATAGGATACCTCATTCTGTGCAAAGTTTGAAACGGGATCTGCGTCTCGACCGTTTGCCACGAAGAATTGAATGTTTTGATAACTCGAATATACAGGGCAGTGATCCGGTGGCTTCTATGGTATGTTTCGTGGATGGTCAACCCCGGAAAAGCGAATATAAACGATTTCATATCAAGACGGTTGTAGGGGCAGATGATTTCGCATCCATGCGCGAAATTATAACTCGTCGATATACAAGAGTTATGAAAGAGAAACAACATATTCCGGATTTAATTGTCGTTGACGGTGGTAAAGGACAACTGTCAAGTGCCGTAAGTGTACTAAAAAAAATTGGTTTTTATGGTCAGACGCCCATTATAGGGCTGGCTAAACGTCTTGAAGAAGTATTTGTACCGGGTGAAACCGAACCTGTAATGATCCCAAAAACATCTTCAAGCCTGAAATTATTGCAGAGAGTAAGGGACGAGGCTCACCGGTTTGCCATAACATTTCACCGGGAAAAACGCCGCAAACGTACATTATCCAGTGAATTGGATAAAATTCCGGGTGTTGGACCGAAAACGGCACGGAAATTGTTAAAATACTTTGGGTCGGTAAAAAAGATAAAAAGTGCCGAACCCGATCAGTTAATTAGCGCTGTAGGACAATCTGTCGGTAAAAAGATTCATGCTTATTTTCATGAAACTGCAAATAACGAGATGACAAAGAAGAATGAGAGAAATAACATTAACATGCGATAACGAATGTTACGTGAAGGGGTTAAGTTGGTTTTAGAAAGGTAAAAAAGGTTTTACAAGAACGAAGAAATAATAACAAACGGAAAATCATAAGTTATTAATTATTGTTTATTTATGAGTATATAGTTATATTATAAAGAATGGATGGGACAAAAATAAAATTTACTCTTTATCAGACAATAATTAAAATTAAACTAACGTTGATTTTAAAAGTATGAGACACTTAAAGAAAAATACTATCAATTACTCCGAACTGGATGATCAGGAATTGGTTCGTATTTATCGTAAAAACGGTGATGAACGAGCTTTCAGTGTATTATTGAAAAGACATAAAGCAAAGATCTACTCGTACATTTATAGTATGGTAGGGCGTGCTGATGTTGCCAATGATATATTCCAGGAAACATTCACAAAAGTCATCACAAAGCTTGATGATACCTATAATGAACAGGGAAAGTGGATAGCCTGGGTAATGCGTATTGCACATAACGCAACAATCGATTATATCAGAAAACAAAAAAGATTTGTTGACGTTAATTCTAATAGTACGGATGACAGCTACGATTTTTACGAGCGGTTGCCTGATGATAAACTGATAGATGCTGAAACACGTCTTGAAAAAGATGAGGCAAAAGACAGTTTGATGAAACACATTGCTAATTTACCTGACGAACAGCGTCAAGTAGTGATGTTACGTCATTATTATGAAATGTCGTTCAAAGAAATTGCAGAACTGACAAATGTATCAATAAATACGGCTTTGGGTCGTATGCGTTATGCACTTATCAATCTAAGAAAAATGTTTGAACAAGAGAACGGAGATGAAGTCAAGTATGCAAAACGTTGATGAGCTATGTATCAAATATTTGATGAATGAGCTTGATCCCTCAGAAAGGATCCTGGTGGAGAAGAAAATGAGGGAGGATCCGGATATCTTAATTGAAATTGAAAGTTTACGCTGTACTCTGCAAAAATTAGATGCTCTCCCATATCAGGATCCACCAGAGCACATTACAGAAAATATTTTGAATATAGCTCGTGAGCGCCGGGCGAGCAGAACAAGACCTATTCCACTATTAAATACTTTCGGCAGTAATGCCCGTTACTGGGGTGCTGCCGCGGCAATTGTGCTTAGCTTTTCGGTTGGAACTTATTTTTTATTTAATAACAGTACGCAAACTGTAGATGTTAATATGCCGGAAAAAACAGAAGTTTCAGCTAAGCAACAAACAACGTCGAAAAGTGTTATACAGCCCTGGATCGATCATAATAATATTCTTTACATTCAGGCTAATAATACAAGTGGTACACAAACCGCCTCTTCAATGACAGATACAGTCTTTATGAAGAGTATGAAAAAATTAAGACCACTAAATGGTACTGTTATTAATGCAGATAAACCATTAGATCTTCAATTAGCACGCGAGAAGCAGGAGTGATTATTAGATATTAGATACGATTACTTTATTTGAAATTGAATCAAGGTCCGATAAGCAGTATTTTTGAATATGAAAAAATCGCTGTTTTGGACCTTTTTTTTATTATGGATGTTCCCGTTACTGGTTTGGGGACAAGGACGTCATACATGGGTTCCTGTCAAAACCCAGCAATTAAATACAATATCGGGAACATCATTTCCGCATATTGCTGCCGCTACATTACAGGATACTATATATTTTTCTCAGGTTGACTCATTCAAAGCCTTTACGAGCAGGTTCGGACAGGATGCTATCACCGGGGTCTTTTTTACTGTCGACAAAAATTTGTTTCCTATTAAGATTAAACAATTAGTCGTAAGATTTTATGGGGGCCGTACGGATACTATCGGTGCTTTAAGTCCGGCCACTATCCGTGCTGATCTCTGGATAAATGCTACGGTTCCACAAGAAATTGACGATAATCATAAATACACTGAATCATTCACCCAAAATGTATCCGTTCCCGTAGAACAGATTAGAGAACAATCTTTTACATTCAACGATACTTCTGAAATCTCGAATCCAATATCGTTTGCAGTGGGTATACAATATACCACAGCCCCGGATACGGTTGGTGCCATTAGTCCCGTATTCGGATACCCACCTAATAAATACAACGATTTTTATGTCGACAGTACCGGGGTCGACTCTTCTCAAACACCCGTTTATTATGATCACAACAGTTATTGGAAAAATCCGGGTGAAGTTGGAAATATGTCAGCGTATCTGATTGTCGCTGTTGACACCTCAGGGACGCCGACCGGTATCACCCAGGAGAAATGGTATTTACCCGGTTCCAGGAAAATCATTACTAATTATCCGAATCCATTTAATCCACAGACGGTTATAAATATAAGAAGCCCTTATGACGGAAATGGTAATATTACAATATATAATGTATTGGGTGAGAAAGTTTTTGAACAAAAGAAATTTATCAGGAAAAATGAAGTATATTCATTTACATGGTCACCGGAAGATGTTGCAACAGGAACATATTTCGTATCATTTCATATAAAAGATTCCCGTTTTTTTCATAAAATGTTGTATTTGAAGTAAAACGAATGTTTACATTATTATTTTTGTATACCTAACCCCTTCGTTTTATATTTCGCAAATAGTACATGAATAATTTTTAGAATTTAATTTGATCTCGCATGGGTAAAGTCATTTCCATAGCTAACCAAAAAGGAGGCGTTGGAAAAACAACGACGGCTATAAATCTGGCGGCAAGTCTGGCAGCCATTGAGCATCCTACACTTCTTGTAGATACTGATCCTCAGAGTAATTCAACCAGTGGATTAGGCATCGATTCGAATACTGTGACGAATTCTATTTACGAGGTGATGGTAGGTGGTGTTGATGTTAAGGATGCCATACGCAATACAGATTCTCCTTATCTGGACCTGATTCCATCGCACATTAATTTGGTTGGTGCCGAAATTGAAATGATAGACAGGGAACTCCGGGAAAAAATCTTATCGAAAGCCATTAAGGATATTCGCGATAAATATGATTTTATCATAATTGATTGCCCGCCATCTCTTGGTTTGTTAACCATTAATTCACTTACGGCATCCGATTCTGTAGTAATTCCGGTCCAATGTGAATATTTTGCATTGGAGGGCCTCGGACAATTGTTAAACACCATAAAAATTGTTCGTCAGCATCTTAATCAGGAATTGGAGATTGAAGGCGTACTTCTAACAATGTATGATAATCGTACTCGTTTATCTAACCAGGTTGCCCAGGAAGTGAAACGTTACTTTAATGACCGGGTATTTAGTTCAGTGATTGCCCGGAATGTTCGTCTTGCGGAAGCTCCCAGCTTCGGTAAACCTGTATTGATGTACGATTCGATCAGTATGGGAGCAAAAAATTATTTGGCTTTGGCAAGAGAGGTGATCAAGAGGAATAAAAAATTATTCAAAAACAGCCCTATATTTGCAGCCACTGAAACAGATACCGATACGGAATAAGAAAATAGAGTCAATATGGCTAAGAGGAAAGCACTCGGCAGAGGATTGGGAGCATTTTTCCCTGATATGGATCAAAATGAAGACAACCCGGATTCACAAACCGGTAACTCTGTAAATAATCCTTACGTAGGGGATCAGGAAAGAGTCAATGTGATATTGAATGTGCCTGTAGCCAGTGTTCGACCCAATCCGAATCAACCAAGATCGGAATTTGACGAGTTTAAGTTACAGGAACTGTCCGATTCTATACGAATGCATGGGTTAATCCAACCTATTACTGTTCGTTACATAGGTGAGAACCGGTATGAGCTTATTAGTGGAGAACGTCGATTAAGAGCCTGTAAAATGGCCGGAATGGATGAAATACCGGCTTATATCAGGGAAGTTAATGATGAAGACTCCCTGGCTTTTGCTCTCATTGAAAATGTTCAACGAGAGGAACTCAACCCAATAGAAATAGCACTTGGTTATCAGCGTTTGATTGATGAGTGTGATTATACGCAGGAGGTTGTTGCCAAAAAGGTCGGGAAGAACAGAAGTACAGTTACAAATATGTTGCGCCTGCTAAATCTTCCTGCATATATTCAAAAAGCACTGCGCAATGGAAACATAACAACAGGTCATGCCCGGGCGTTAATAACAATAGATGATCCTGAATTACAAAAGAAAATACTTGAAAAAACGATTGAGGAAGATTATTCCGTAAGGCAAATTGAAGACGAAGTTCGAAAAGCAACAAGCAGAAAGAAACAAAAACGGCGGAAACAGCTGCCTGATAAGGATCAGCATGATATCGAACTACAGGATCTGTCAAAAAGATTACGAAGTAAATTCAGTACTAAAGTTCAAATAAAGAAGAAAAATATTGGAGGCGAAATACGAATTGAATATTACTCAAATGAAGACCTTGATCGTCTCATTCAAATATTTGATTCGGTATCCTGATAAGAGGATTCTTCTCAGCGCTGTACTCGCTTTAGGACTGGTAACGGTTTCACATCGGGCGTTTGCTCAGAATCAAGTGCATACTGATTCATTGTCAAATACTATTGCTGTAAGGCCCGCTCAGCGAGATACGGTACCTAAGCCCAAAAGGGTGATGTTGAAATCTGTTATAATCCCGGGATGGGGACAGATCGTTAACAAACAAATATGGAAGGTACCGATTATATACGGCGCTTTGTTTGGCCTCAGTTATTATAGTACCGTTTTAACCAGGGATTATCACGATTTCCGGGCTGCCTATTATAATTCATTGAGTGACCCGACACGAAATTATCATACGGATCAAAGATATGGACAAACACCTGCTTATCTTCAGGGACAATCTCAACAGGCATTAAAGTATTACCGGAATTATTATAGAAACACGAGAGACATGGTATATATCGGTGTTGGGCTTGCATATGGACTGAATATAATAGATGCTTATATATTTGCTCAATTGAAGGATTTTAATGTCAGTGATGATTTGAGTGTACGCACAAGAATAGGTCCGCAAAATGTAGGGCCCTACCAGGGAGTAGGTTTAACGCTGACCTTTAGGTTGAAAACAGCCAGATAACTAACGATTAAGAGTTATATTCATGAAAGAAAAAAATAATTCAGAAAAAAAGCTTAGTATCCCCGATAAATACAGGGAGGATATTTCCAATGATATCTGGAGCGTATTTAAGATCATGGGAGAATTTGTCGAAGGTTATGATAAACTGCTGAAAATCGGTCCCTGTGTCTCCATTTTTGGCTCTTCAAGACTGAAACCGGGTGATCAATATTATGAAAAGGCTGTGGATGCTGCCTATAAATTGACGCAAATGGGATTCGGTATCATTACGGGTGGCGGCCCCGGGATAATGGAGGCCGGCAATAAAGGAGCCCGTCAGGGCAATGGAAAATCCGTTGGATTAAATATTGAGCTGCCATTTGAAGAAGTGCCTAATAACTTTATAGATCCGCACTTTACCATAAATTTCAATTATTTTTTCGCACGAAAAGTAATGTTTGTAAAATATGCGCAGGGTTTTGTCGTTTTTCCAGGTGGGTTGGGTACTTTAGATGAGTTTTTTGAGGCATTAACATTGATGCAAACAAAGAAAATTTCAAGATTCCCGGTTTTATTAATTGGTAAAGAATACTGGGCAGGTCTTATGGATTGGATTAAAAATACTATGATGACATATGGAACAGTATCGGAAAATGATATGGAATTGTTTCATCTTACTGACGACATAGACGAAGCTGTTTCTGTAATTTGTAAATTTTACGAAGAACACGAATTAAGCCCAAATTTCTAAGTATTTCGACTATAAATATTAAAGATATTTAAATCATTTTTTCTATTGTTTACTTTCTTTAATTTTTTTGTTTGATAATATTTATTTTCTTAAACTCGTTACTTCAGAGTAAATCGTAATCAAATATTGGTAAATATGAGGTTCCTAAGTAAATTCCTATTAGTCGTAGGATTAATAATTGCTACCACTGTTGTAGCTCAACAAGCTGAAGCTCAATCAAAAGCTGATGTGGTCAAAGCTTTTAACGCAGCTTTTAAATTGGCTCAGAACGGCCAGAATAAAGAGGCCATACAAAAGTTTGAAGATTGCATTCAACTTGCCAATAAAGTTGGTAAATCTGCTGAGGATATAAAACAAAAAGCTCAGGAGCAGTTACCCCCATTAAATTATAAACTGGCTGCTGATTACTATCGGAATAAAGATATTGATGGTGCTATACAGCAATTCGAGAAAACTTATCAGGTAGCCCAGAAATACGGTAACAAGCAGATCGCCGAAAGAAGTAAAATGAATGTTCCTAAATTATACTACTATGAAGGGACTACAGATTATCAGAAAGGCGATTATAAAGCTGCTTTAAAAGCTTATGATAACGCCATACAACGTGAGCCTCAATATGCTAAGGCCTTCTATCAAAAAGGATTATGTTACATGAAACTGGATAAAGGTACGGATGCCACTCACTTGGACGAAGCGTTGAAAATGTGGGATCAGGCTATATCGATAGGTACTAAGGTAAAGGATAGCGGAACTGTTCGTCGTGCAAAAAGTGCGGCCAGCTCTTTTCTCGTATATAAAGGCGCAAATGCTAATAAAGCCAAAAAATACGACCTGGGTATCAAGTTGCTGAAAAGATCATTGAATTACGATAATTCAAATCCTAATGCTTATTATCGTCTTGCACAGGCTTATAATAACAAAGGCGAATACCGAAGCGCTGTAAGCAACGGTAAATTGTCTCTCAAATATGAGAAAGGCGGTAAAACAGATAAAGCTAAGATCTGGTATGAAATCGGAACAGCTTACAAATATCTGAAAGAAAAGAGTAATGCCTGTAATGCTTTTCAAAATGCTGCTTACGGTAACTTTAAAGCAAGTGCCGATCATCAAATGAAATATGAAGTTAAATGTGATCAGGCTTCTGCCAGCAATTAATAAAAATATTTAGAGTGTTATACAAAGCCTTCAAATTAATTTGAAGGCTTTTTTTTGTGCAGTGAGTTCTTATAACTGACATTTTAAAAATAGAATTAATGTTTTATCATTAGCGCTGTTTATATTATTTTCATTTTATTATTAAGTGGATGCGTACATTTTGAAGCAGTTGTGGAGCTTTTTCAAAATTATAAAACTCAAATTAACCTGATTAACGTTCATAAGTACAAATAATAATTATGTCTGAAGAATTGGATCAACTCTGTGTAAATACTATTCGAACATTATCGATCGATGCTGTTGAAAAGGCAAATTCCGGTCACCCGGGTATGCCATTGGGAATGGCGGATGCAGCTTACGTACTATGGACGAAATTCCTTCGTCATAATCCTAATGATCCCAAATGGATGGATCGCGATCGTTTTATCCTGTCCGCCGGACACGGTTCAATGCTATTGTACAGTTTATTACATCTTACCGGTTACGATTTAAGCCTGGATGAATTAAAAAAATTTCGCCAATGGGGAAGTAAAACACCCGGACACCCGGAATATGGTATGACGGCAGGTGTCGAAACAACTACAGGGCCTCTCGGTCAGGGATTTGCCAATGGCATTGGTATGGCTATTGCTGAAGCTTTTTTAGCCGAAACATTTAACAAAGCTGATCACCTGGTTTTTGATCACTATACCTACGGTATTGTTAGTGATGGTGATTTGATGGAGGGGATATCTCATGAAGCCGCTTCACTTGCCGGTCACCTGAAACTGGGTAAAATTGTCTATTTGTATGATGATAACAATATTTCAATTGACGGTAGTACCGATATCACTTTTACAGAGGATGTCTTAAAAAGATTTGAAGCCTATGGCTGGCACACACAGGAAGTTGACGGGCATAATCGGGGTGAGATAACTGATGCAATCTCTAAAGCTCGAAAAATGGTTGATCAACCATCAATCATTAAATGTCGTACTCATATTGGTTATGGCAGTCCCAATAAACAGGGTAAATCCTCATCGCATGGGGCACCCCTCGGGAAAGAGGAAGTGGCATTGACCAAAGAGGCACTCAACTGGGATGCTGATAAACACTTTTATATTCCTGTAGAAGTTAAAGAACATTTTGAAGAAGCTGTACAGCGTGGACGCGAATGGCAGGCAGAATGGAACATGAGTATGGAGAATTATCATAATGTTTATAAAGATGAAGCTAAAATACTCGATCAATTCCTGGCAGGGGATTTACCTGACGGATGGCTCGACAATTTACCGGTATTCGAATCCAATAAATCCGGTATGGCAACACGTAAAGCTTCTAATGTCGTACTTAATGCCGTAGCCGATAGTATTCCGAATCTGGTCGGTGGCTCAGCTGACCTGGCAGCAAGTGATAAAACGACTCTCGAAAATAAAGGATTCTTCAGTAGTTTCAATTATGCCGGGAGAAATATCCATTTCGGCGTACGTGAGCATGCAATGACAGCTGCCTTGAATGGTATGGCTCTACATGGCGGTCTGAGACCTTATGGTGGTACTTTCTTTATTTTTTCCGATTATGGAAGACCCTCTATCAGGTTGGCTGCACTTTCAAAAATAAATCCAATATTTGTTTATACGCATGACAGTATAGGACTTGGAGAAGATGGTCCGACGCATCAACCAATAGAACACTTGATGGCCCTGCGCGCCATACCTAATGTGACGCTCATACGGCCCGCTGACGCCAACGAAACATCATATGCATGGAAATATGCCCTTGAGCATAAGGATGGGCCTACAGCGTTGGTTTTAACCCGTCAAAGCCTTCCGGTATATGAGCGTGATGAAAAAAATCATGCTCGTAATGTTGAAAAAGGAGCATATGTGCTTGTCGATTCTGAAAAAGATACCCCGGATGTCATTTTGATGGGATCTGGCTCGGAAGTTCAGATTGCTTTAGATGCCCGTGATATACTGGCTGAGAAAGGGCTGGATGCACGAGTCGTAAGCATGCCGAGCTGGGAGATATTTGAAAAGCAGGATAAGTCCTATAAAGATTCCGTATTACTGCCTAATGTTCGCGCACGTGTTTCCATTGAAGCCGGTTCACCTCATGG